>JANQOH010000122.1 GCA_028289725.1 Alphaproteobacteria bacterium | reverse complement strand
AAGTATGGCGAGCCGTGCCCGGAAGCGATGGTCGAGAGTGCGCTCGATCACGCGCGGATTCTTGAGGACAATGATTTCCGCGAGTTCAAGATCAGCGTGAAGGCGTCCGATGTTTTTCTCGCCGTCGCCGCCTATCAAGGCCTGGCGGATGCGTGCGACTATCCGTTGCATATCGGCATCACCGAAGCCGGTGGTCTGACCAGCGGCACGGTCAAGTCCTCGATCGGGCTCGGCATGCTTCTTTGGTCAGGCATCGGCGACACATTGCGCGTGTCTTTGTCAGCCGATCCGGTCGAGGAAGTGCGTGTCGGTTTTGAGCTGTTGAAGTCGCTCAATCTGCGCCACCGTGGCGTCAACATCATTTCGTGCCCGTCTTGCGCGCGTCAGCAATTCCAAGTGATCGACACGGTGGCGGTGTTGGAAGAACGTCTGGCGCATATCACGACGCCCATGACGCTTTCGGTCATTGGCTGCGTGGTCAACGGACCGGGTGAGGCTCGAGAGACCGATATTGGTTTGACCGGCGGCGGACGCGGTACCCACCAGGTCTATTTGAGCGGTGTGACGGATCACAGAATCAAGGACGCGGATTTGGTCGATCATCTCGTTGAACTGGTCGAACAAAAAGCCGCGGAGATCGAAGCGGAGCGCGCTGAGCCCGCGGTCGCCGCGGCGTCCTGAGCGGAGCCAGCGCACCGCCGGCTTAAGGCGGCGCACCGCACTATCGAGCCATGGAACTAGACGCAAAACTCGACCTGATCGTCGAACGCTACGGCGAAATCGGCGCACGTATGTCGGCCGATGATTTGTCGAACGACGACCGCGTGGCGCTCGCAAAGGAATATTCGGAATTAACCGGCGTCGTGGAACGGATCGACGCCTTGCGCAAACTGCGCCAGGAGATTCAGGATCTGGCGGATATTTTGGCGGACCCCGACGGCGATGACGAAATGCGTGAGCTTGCGACCAGCGAATTCGCGGACTGTCGGGCGCGTGAACCGGAACTCGAACATGCGCTCAAGCTCGCGTTGCTGCCGCGCGACGAAGCCGACGATAAAAATGTAATTCTCGAAATCCGCGCCGGCACGGGCGGCGAGGAAGCGGCACTGTTTGGCGCGGATTTGTTACGCATGTATCAACGTTACGCGGAGCACAATGGCTGGCGGTTCGAGCTGCTCAGCTTGTCCGAAACAGGTATCGGCGGCGTGAAGGAAGCCTCGGCGGCCATCAAGGGGAGCGGCGCCTTTGCGCGGCTCAAATATGAGTCCGGCGTGCATCGCGTGCAGCGCGTTCCGAAGACCGAAGCGTCGGGCCGGATTCACACATCCGCCGCCACGGTCGCCGTGTTGCCCGAGGCTGAGGACGTCGACGTCCACGTCGATGAGAAGGATCTGCGGGTCGATGTCTTCCGTGCCAGCGGCCCGGGCGGGCAATCGGTCAACACCACCGATAGCGCGGTCAGGATCACGCACATTCCGACCGGGATTGTTGTCTCGCAGCAGGATGAGAAATCGCAGCACAAGAACCGCGCCAAAGCATTGCGGATATTGCGCGCGCGCCTTTATGAGCGCGAACGCGCCGAGCGCGATGCCGCGCGCGCGGCCGACCGACGCGCGCAGATCGGCAGCGGTGACCGCTCGGAACGGATTCGCACCTATAATTTTCCGCAAGGACGCGTCACCGATCATCGCATTAACCTGAGTGTCTACGATATCGACGCGATGATGGACGGCGCCATGCTCGATCAGTTTGTCGATGCGCTGATCGCCGACTATCAAACCGCGCAATTGGCTGAAATCTCATGACGGTTGGGCTGACGCCGCACTCCGTCGAGGCGGCCATCCGCTGGGCGCAAATGGCGCTGGGCAGCGCGGGCATCGATGGCGCGCGGGCGGAGGCGCGACTGTTGCTTCGGCATGCCACCGGCCTTAGCGCCGAACGTCAGGTCGCCGCGCCGGATAGGTGTCTGGATGACCAGCAAGCGTCCTCTTTGACCGAAGCGGTCAAACGGCGGACGCGTGGCGAACCGATGGCCCAGATCTTGGGCCGACGCGAGTTTTGGAGTTTGGATTTCATCGTGACGCCGGACACGCTCGACCCGCGCCCGGACAGCGAGACTGTGATTGCCGCCGCTCTTGCCCGGCTTGATTCGCGCGACCGGCCATACCAGATTCTTGACTTGGGGACCGGAACCGGTTGCCTGCTGCTGGCCTTGTTGAGCGAATTGCCCGCGGCGACCGGCGTTGGCGTGGATATCGCGCCCGAAACGGTACGGATTGCGCGCTTGAATGCGGCGCAATTGGGATTTGCGGACCGCGCGCGCTTCATTGTAGGCGATTGGACAGCGGCGCTGAGCGGTCAATTCGACGTAGTTTTGTGCAATCCGCCCTATGTGCGGACCGTCGACATCGATGGTTTGTCGCGCGAAGTCGCGCTGTATGAGCCGCGTCGCGCCTTGGACGGCGGCGATGACGGACTGGCCGCTTACCGGGCCCTTATTCCCGGTCTGCGTCACCGTCTTTCGGAGACCGGGCTGACGGTTTTGGAGGTTGGAGCGGGACAGGCTGACGCCGTATCCGGCCTCCTTGAAAAGGCCGGATTTGCGGAATTGCTGCGAACCGCCGATTTGGGCGGAATTGAGCGGTGCGTCAGCGCGATACCGGACAAAAACTCTGATTGAAGGTGATAAAGAGCTTGGAAACCCAACGGCCACGCGCTACTGTCCACGAGCACGTGGAAAGTCTCCGCGTCGTGATGCGACGCCGAGTGCCAATCGTCATTTGTCGGTCCGATTAGGTGTGTCAGCCGAGTCTTTCTGACTTGAGCGCTTAGCGCGCTTCGAGCACATGACGACCAAAGAATACGTGGACATCCATTTACCCAACGACTGGAATCGATGAAGCAAGGTCCCAATCAGAAGCGCCACCGCGGCCGTTCGAACGGGCGGCGGCACCAGCACGGACTATCCTCGAATTACGAGAGCAACGGCCCGGAAGTTAAGATCAAGGGCAGTGCAAGCCAGGTCCAAGACCGATATCAGGCCCTCGCGCGCGACGCGATTGCCTCTGGCGATCGGATCGCAGCTGAGAATTACCTTCAGCACGCCGAGCACTATCAGCGCATTATCAACGCCCACTTGGCCACGATGGCGGCCAATGCGGCGGAGGGGAATGGCGCGGCGCGGGTCAACGGCGGTGGCCGTGATCAAGGCGATGGTGGCCAACGGGGCGAGGACGGTCGGCAACGCAATGACGACGAACGTCCGTCAGGCCGGTCGCGCGGCCGGGGACGCGGTCGCGGTCGCGGCCAAAACCAAGGCCAATCGCAGGCGGCAGAGGCGGCGGAGCCGAACGCACCGCAGCCTGAGGTCGCGGCTGAGGGCGGTGACCAAGCCGACGCGGCGGAGGCCCCCAAAACGGCCGAGAGCGCGGTCGAGGACGCGCCCAAGCCCCGCGCCGGCAAATCCGAAGCCGGCGATAGCGCAAGCGCCTAAGAACGGCCTCAGGGCCGCAAGAAAGCGGCAACGAAGCCACACCGACGCAAAGTTTAAAAAAAGCATTGCCGCAACACTTGTGTTGCGAAAATACCACATTAAATGATGGGTCAGCCACCGCCGGGGGACCCTCAAGACACACCGATGGCGTGGTCCTGCATCAGATATCGACCATATCGAGTAGGGCAGACCGATGAATTTCGATCGTTACACAGACCGCAGTCGTGGTTTCGTCCAATCGGCCCAAGCGCGCGCCGTGGCGGCCGGCCATCAGCTATTCACCCCTGAACATCTGCTCAAGGAGCTGCTTGAGGACCGCGACGGTTTGGCGGCCAACTTGATTCGCGCGGCCAATGGCCGGCCCGAGCAAGTGCTCGAAAAGACCGACGCTGCGCTGGAGGCGTTGCCGAAAGTCGAAGGCGGCGGCGCGGGGCAGATTTATTTGACCCCGGAAACCGCGCGGCTTTTCGAGCAAGCCGAAAAAATCGCCGAACAGGCCGGGGATAATTTTGTCACCGCCGAGCGCCTGTTGCTGGCGCTTGCGCTGGCCAAGGGGACCAAGGCGGCGACTATCCTGGCCGACGCCGGGATCACGCCCGAAGGCCTGAACACGGCGATCAACGAAGTGCGGAAGGGCCGGACGGCCGATTCGGCATCCGCGGAAGACTCGTATGATGCGCTGAAAAAATATGCGCGCGACATCACGGAAATGGCGCGCGAGGGAAAACTCGATCCGGTCATCGGACGCGACGAAGAAATTCGCCGCACGATTCAAGTGTTGTCGCGCCGGACCAAGAACAATCCGGTCCTGATCGGCGAGCCCGGCGTCGGCAAGACGGCGATCGTCGAGGGCCTTGCCAATCGGATTATCGCCGGTGACGTACCCGAATCGTTGCGTGACAAACAATTGCTTGCCTTGGATTTGGGCGCGCTGATTGCGGGTGCGAAATTTCGCGGTGAGTTTGAGGAACGTTTGAAAGCAGTGTTGGCGGAAGTCACCGCCGCCGAAGGCGAAGTGGTCTTGTTCATCGACGAGCTTCACACGCTGGTCGGCGCGGGAGCGGCCGAAGGCGCGATGGATGCGTCGAACTTGCTCAAGCCGGCGCTGGCGCGCGGCGAATTGCACTGCGTCGGCGCCACGACGCTCGATGAATACCGCAAACATGTCGAGAAAGACGCGGCCCTGGCGCGGCGTTTCCAATCGGTCTTCGTGTCCGAACCGACGGTCGAGGACACGATCTCGATTCTGCGCGGTCTGAAGGAAAAATACGAGCTACATCATGGGGTTGAGATCACCGACGGGGCGATCGTCGCGGCCGCGACCATGTCCAATCGCTATGTTACGGACCGCTTTCTGCCGGATAAGGCGATCGATCTCATCGACGAAGCGGCCAGCCGCAAGCGCATGGAAGTCGATAGCAAGCCCGAAGAGCTCGATGAGCTCGACCGGCGCGTGGTTCAGCTGAAGATTGAGCGTGAAGCGCTGCGGAAGGAAAGTGATCCCGCATCGCAAGAACGACTGAAGAAGCTTGAAGGCGAACTTGCCGACCTAGAGTCCGAAGCCGCCGCGCTGACCGCCAAATGGGAATCGGAAAAAGACCAGTTGCATGGTGCGCAAGATGTGAAGGAACAGTTGGAGGCCGCGCGCATCGAACTGGAACAGGTCACGCGCGCCGGTGACTTTGAACGTGCCGGCCAACTGGCACACGGTGTGATTCCGGATCTTGAGGCGAAGCTCGATTCGTCGGACGGGGGCGAGGGATGTGCCCCGCTGATGGTTAGCGAGCAAGTCACCGCCGACGATATTGCCAGTGTGATCTCGCGCGCGACAGGAATTCCTGTCGACAAGATGCTTGAGGGTGAGCGCGAAAAGTTGCTTGAAATGGAATCCGCGTTGCACCGCCGCGTGATCGGTCAAGACGAAGCGATTGACGCTGTGGCGAACGCCGTGCGCCGCGCGCGCGCCGGTCTGCAGGACCCGAACCGGCCGATTGGCTCGTTCATGTTTCTGGGCCCGACCGGCGTCGGCAAGACCGAGCTCACCAAGGCGCTCGCCGAATTTTTGTTCGACGACGAATCGGCCTTGGTGCGCATCGACATGTCGGAATTCATGGAGAAGCATTCGGTGAGCCGGTTGATCGGCGCGCCGCCCGGCTATGTCGGCTATGAGGAAGGCGGCGCATTGTCCGAAGCGGTTCGACGCCGTCCGTATCAGGTCGTGCTATTCGACGAAGTTGAAAAAGCGCACCCGGACGTGTTCAACGTGCTGTTGCAGGTGCTCGATGACGGCCGGCTGACCGACGGTCAAGGCCGGACGATCGACTTCAAGAACACGCTGATCATTCTGACGTCCAATCTCGGAAGTGAAGTTCTGGCGGCGCTGCCGGACGACGAAGATACGGGGGCGGCGCGCGACCAAGTGATGGAAATCGTGCGCGCCGCGTTCCGGCCGGAATTTCTCAACCGCTTGGACGAGATCGTGCTGTTCCATCGCCTCAGCCGCGATCAGATGGGCGGCATCGTCGAGATTCAGCTCGCGCATCTGCGCCGGCTGCTGGCTGACCGCGACATCACGATCGACCTCGACGACGCGTCGCTCACTTGGTTGGCGGATGCCGGGTATGATCCGGTCTACGGTGCGCGTCCGCTCAAACGCGTCATTCAGCGAAATCTCCAGAATCCGCTGGCGAGCCTGATCCTTGAGGGCCAGGTTAAAGACGGTGAGACTGTCCAAGTCGGCGTGATGGACGGCGCGCTGACGCTCAACGGCCAACAGCAAGAAGCCGCCTAACGGCGGCTTCTCTCAATTTGCGATACTGGGTTGTGTCGGCGCGGCCTATTCGGCGCTGGCCGTCTGATTTTCCGCCACGTTCTGCTGGATCGGCAGTTCCTGGAACAAGGTGGCGACCCGATCGCGCTCGGCCATGAAGCCCGGGCGGTCGGCTTCCGCTAGCCGGATGCCGGTCGGAATCTTCACGCTCAACGGATTCACGTGCTTGTTGCGGTAGTGCACTTCGTAGTGCAAATGCGGCCCGGTCGAACGACCCGTCGTGCCGACGTAGCCGATGGTTTCGCCCTGACGCACGCGTTTGCCCGGGTAAATGCCCTTGGCAAATTTCTTCATGTGCGCGTAGGCGGTGGTGTAATCCGCATTGTGACGGATGCGCACGTAGTTGCCGTAGGCGCCGAAACGGGACGCGCGTTCGACAACGCCATCGCCGGCGGCATAGATTGGCGTGCCCGACGAGGCCGCAAAATCAATGCCTTTGTGCATCTTGGAGTATCCGAGAACCGGGTGTTTGCGCATGCCAAAGCGTGAGGACAGGCGCGCCCCGTCGATCGGTGTCCGCATAAGCGCTTTCCGGCTGCTCTCGCCTTTTTCATCAAAGTAGTCGACCCGACCGTCGGCCAACTCATAGCGATAGAGCGGTTTTTCGTCCCCGGCGATGGTCAGCTCGGAGTACAGAACGTCGCCAGGCTTCACCGGTGTGCCCTGGTCGTCGACAAAAGTTTCGTAAAGGATCTCGAAGCGATCGCCGCGCTGTACGTCGCGCTGGAAATCGACGTCGAAACTGTAGATGCGGATCAGATCCATCAGAACCGGACGCGGAACGCCGGCCTTGTCCGCCGACAGATAAAGGCTTGATTTGATTTCACCTTCGACCCGGCGGTAATCGCGCACCAGCTCGCGCTCGACGAAACCGGACATGAACCCGCCATCGTCCAGTCGTACGACATCGAGGCGGTTCTGCGTATCCAAATTCAAGCTCAAGCCGGCGAGTTGCTTGTGAACACTGGCGGTCGCGGATGACGGATCGGCCGTCGTCGCATTGACAAACGTCAGGGATACCGATTGGCCGGCCTGCAAACGCCGCGGATCAAACAACTGCTTGACCGAAGCGATCACCGCATGGGCTTCGTCGCGCGTGCTGCCGGCGGACATCAAGGTTTCCATCAGCGTCGCGCCGCGCGCCAACGTCACCGTCGTGCGCAAGCCTTCGGCCAGGTCCACGACCTCGTAGCCATTGATGCGGGTATCGAGATCATCCGCATCCGCTTCGGCCACTTCAGCTTTCGGCAACGTGCCGTTTTTCTCGGCCGCCGCACGCGCCGCGGTTTGGGCTTCCGCCACGGCCACGGCTTGCTTGAAGGCCGAATTGCCGAGCTTGTGGGCGGTGAATTGGTCTCTTTGATTGCGCTTGATTTTGACGCCGCTGTTCTTGCCCGTTTGGAGCGTCATGCCAATCAAGCGGGCGCCATCGTCCGTGTGTTCGATCTCCACAATCACATTGTGGCCGGCTTGCAGACGGTTCGGATTGAAGATGCGGCGCAAACTCCGGGTCGCGAGGCTGATCTCGGTTTGCGAGGCGCCGGCGCTTCGCAGCAGGCCAAACAGACTATCGCCGCGCGCGACCTTGGAAATTCGATATTCGTGATGAAGCGGCAAAACGGCGTGTTCCACCACGCTTTCCGTCGGCGTGGCCGCGCTTTCCGATTCGGTCCCTTTGGCTTCCGCAGCTGGTTGCGCCGCGTCGGCCTCGGCGACCTGTGTCTCGACGCCGCGGAGCGGCCAGCCGAGAACCACCAATTCCTTGCGCTTGGTATTGACCGAAAGGCCAGTCAGTTGCGCGGTCCCGCCGTCGGGCGGCGTGCTGAAGGTCAGGCGAAAGGTCTCGCCGATGCGCAATTGGCGCAGATTGATGACCTTGCCCAGGTCCTTGACCGCAACCAGGGCTTCCTGGCGGGTGGCGCCGGCTTCAACCAAGCGATTGAACAAGCCGTCGCCGCGCTCCAGGACCACCGTCCGGGTCTCCGTTTGCGCGCCGGATCCCGCATCGGCGGTTTCCACGGCCTGAAGAGCTTCTTCCGGCGCTTCTTCGGCTTCAGCCGCCTCTGTTGGCGCGTCGGGCCGGACCGTGGCCTCAGGCGGCTGTACGGTCCTGTCCGCGGTCTCGAACCAGGCGCGTATGCGCGCCAAATCTTCAGCCATCTCGGATGCGGCGTCTGGCGACTCAGATGTCGCGGGTTCCGCGCCGGCCACTGCCGGTTCGTCCTCGGCTGGGTCCTCTGTGGAACGGGCTTCGTCCGGGACCGGGTGCATGGGCTTATCGTCAACCGCGTCGGTCGGCGTCGGTTTGCCGAGTGACGCGGGGCCGCTGTGCCATTTTCCGTCTTCGTTACGGCCAACCACGGCACTTTGGCCATCCGGCATGGTAATCGCGAGACCCGCTAGGCGGGCCGGGCGGCCATCCGGGAATGTCTCGAAGGTCGCGGTGAATTTCTGGCCGACGACCAACCGGCGCATGTCGATCTCTTGCGCCAAGATATTGGTCGCCAACAGACCGTCTTCCTTGCTGGCGCCACTTTCCACCAGCAAGCGGAAGATCGATTGGCTGGCGCGCAGCACGAAATCGCGATTGACCAGGCTGCTGGAGCCCTGCGCATCCTGCGCCGTATCGACCACCACGATCGAATCCAACAGCGCCATGGCTTCTTCGTGCTTGGCCCGGCGGCCGGTGAATTTGTTGTTGAAATCCCGGAACGCAACGGCGTCGGTGCCGTTGCCAACGTCCAGCGCCAAACCGATCAGAACCGCGCCAATCACAGGACGGGGTAGGGGTTCGACATACAGGGTGACGCGCTGGCCAATCTGAAGCCGGCGCAAATCCGTCTGGCTGCGCAGTGCCCGGGCTGCGGCCGCGGCATCGGTCCGCGAGACGCCGGCTGCGTGCAGCACGTCTGCGATCGTTTGGCCCTCGCCAATCTTGACGACCCGGCGCTCCACGCGCTCGGCATCGAAATCGGTGGCTTGGCCCTGATTGCCTAAAAGCGCGCCGTCGGTCGGATAATTGACGCCCAGCGCCTCTCCCGCTGAGTCGGCGCGGCTCGATAGCTCGATCGACGGGCTAAATCCGGATCTTTCGACTGCGTAAGCAGGACAGGCAAGCGCTAGTGCGATCCCCGTGAGGAGAACGCGCCCCCCAGCGTAGTCAAACTTCATTCAAGGCTCCCCGCCCGCTCCTGCACAATGGCATTCCGCACTTCCGGCCCGATTCCCTCACTCCCGGACCAGAATCACCCCTAGAACCATGTGGTCGGTTTGCCAACATGTCAATAATTACCGCTCCGCTAGAGACGATATTTATCTGATTTCACTCTTTTTTTGGGTGTTTGGTCGATGACGCTGGTCACAAATACTGCGTCGGACGCCCCCTCGAGAACGACCGGAAATTTGGGCCGATAGTTCGGCTTTCCACAAACCGAACCTGATTTGTCCATAATCCAACGAATTTCGTTAAAATTTGTTCCATCTTTCTCGTCAAAATCACCGCAGACGATCGATTTATCGGTATGATGATGGGGTGACGATCGCTCGGCGGGGATGGCTCGGCACCTTGAAAGCTCTCGGTTTATTTGGATTTTTGGGCGTAGCGCTGGCATTGGCCACCGGCGAAGTGCGCGCGGGCGCGATTGAGGCGGACGGGAGCGACCGGATTTGCCGGCCGCAGAATATGGCCGCGCGGCAGACGGTCGTCACGCGCTGGAACGAGCGCGCCCTTGAGGCGATATGCATCGGCCGACCGATGCCGACCATCGTTTCGCGCGAGCTTTTCCTGCTCCATACGGCCATTTACGACGCCTGGGCGGCCGTGGACCCTGTCGCCGTGCCGGTCTATGCGCCGCCGTCGCTCGGCGTCACCGCGCCAGGGCAGGGCAGCGATGCCAAGGCTGAAGCGATCAGCTATGCCGCGCTCGAGGTTCTCATCGAGCTGTTCCCGGCGCAGATACCGAACTTCTTCGATCAGCTAAACCGCGAAGGCTTTGCGTTTGATGCCTATTCGGATCCAATTCCGGGCACGCCCGCGTGGGTCGGGATCGCGGCGGCGAACGCGGTGCTTGATGTTCGCGATGGGGACGGATCCAACGCGGCCTTCCACTACAAGGACGTCAGCGGCTATCGGCCGGTCAATCTGCCGGACACGCCGCTCGCGGAGCTCGATCCCAATCGCTGGCAGCCGCTGGTGGTCACCGATTTCGATCCGGAACGGCGGCCGGAGGATTTCGTGCTCAATCCGCCATTCTTCGACCCCCAAGAATATGGTCGTTTCGGCACCCAAATGTTCATCACGCCGCACTGGCCGCAGGTCACGCCGTTTGCGTTGAGCAGCGCCGATCAATTGCGACCGCCGCCGCCGCCACAATATGGCGACCACAGCGACTACACCGACGCGCGCGGAAAGCAGACGACGTCGCACCAGGCCTATATCGACCAATTCAGCGAAGTGGTGGACATCCAAGCGTCCTTGACCGAGGAACAACGCGTGATCGCGCAGGTGTGGTCGCACGACGGTCCCTATTTCGCGGCGCCGAGCGGCCATTGGAACCATTTCGCCCAACAGATTTCACGGCGCGATCAGCACACCGTGGATGATGACGCGAAACTCTTCCTGGCGCTCAACGGCGCGATTTTGGATGCGGGGATCGTCGCGTGGGACGCCAAGGTCGCCTATGACTCGGTCCGACCCATCACGGCGATCCGGATGCTGTTCGCGGGGCAGGTTGTTTTCGGTTGGCTCGGGCGTGATCAGGGCTTCGGTCCGGTACGCGGCGAGGACTGGATCCCATATCAGTGGACCGCCAATTTATCGCCGGCGTTCGCGGAATATGTGTCGGGTCATTCGGCTTTCGCGGCCGCCGCGGCGTCGGTGCTTGAACGTTTCACCGGCAGCGACCGGTTCCATGATCCGACGGTTAAGGTCGGCGATATGAACCGTGACTTTCGGCGCGAAGGCGTCGGTGAATACACCGTCAAGCGCGGTCAAGGCGCGTTTGAGCGCGCGACGCCGCAAGACACAGTGGATCTGCGTTGGGACACATTCAGCCAAGCGGCCGAACAGTGCGGCATGGCGCGTCTGTACGCCGGCGTACACATTATGGATGCCAATCTTCGCGCGCTCGAAATGGGGCGCACGGTGGCGGACCTCGCCTACGACAAAGCGGAAGCGCTGTGGTCAGGCCAGCGCGCCATCGTAGACGCGACGAACTAAGCTGGCGTCAGCTCTCAAGACCCAAACACTTTCTGAAGCAAAGCGGTCGTGCGCTTTGCCGGATCCTGGCGTATGGCGGCCTCTTCGATGGCCAGTTTGTAGAACAGCCCGTCCATGGTCTTGCCGACCGCGTAATCGCTCAACTCGCCTTTCACGTCCGGCATCAGCGGAATGTTGGCGTAAGACGACATCATGGCGTCATAGGACCGCACGGCGCCGACTTCGGACATGGCGGCGGTGACGATGGGCCGCATCCGCTGTTGCAGGTCCGGTGTCATGGTGCGTTGAAAGAAGCGCGTCGCGGCGTCGTCTGGTCCGTCGTAAATCGCCTTCACATCTTCAAGCGTCATTTGCGTGATGGCATTGACGAACAACTCGCGCGCTTCCGGCACCGCGGCTTCCGCCGCCCGGTTGAGCTTGAGCTCCAGATCCTTGCCCATATCGCCGGCGCCGATCAGTTCCAGCGCGGACTGCACGTCGCGCATATAATTCGGTAGCGGGATATGGATTTCCGGATCGGCATTGAAACCATCGGTCTGACCAATGGCGCTGACCACGCGGCTGGTGCCGACGCGCAAGGCTTCGCGCAGGCCATCGGCAATCTCCTGATTGCCGAGCAAGCTGCTCGCGCCCGTCGGTGCGTCGTCCTTGTTCGCGTTCAGGAAATCAAGTGCGTTGTCCAGCAGATCGGTTTGCGCCATGGCTGCCCCCGGATAGATCAAGGCGGCGACGGCGATCACGGCGAGACTTCTCTTGGTCATCATTCCCCCTGTGGCACCTGTGTGCTTCGGCAACCAAATGTGCGCGTCGCGTTTCCGATGATGCCCAGCGCAGCCGGCGCGCGATCCTGCCCCTGGACCAGGGCGCTCATATGGGGATTGCGGCCGACAAACAATAGAGCCGCTGTGCAAGCGTTAGGGGTATCGGCGCGCGACGCCATTTTGCAAAGCACGGTTGCCGGGTTGACACCGAGGGTTGCGCGAGGAATATCGGCTGGCCCGCCCCTTGTCACCCGGCCCGGGTGTAAAACGTTTCAAGGAGTTAGACCATGCCCGGTGGCCACGACCAGCACGCGTCGCCCAAATCCGATCTCGACATCGCCCGCGCTGCGCAATTGCGGCCCATCCTTGATGTCGCGGCCGAACGATTGGCGCTGCCGGCGGACGCATTGGAACCGTACGGTCATCACAAAGCCAAACTGTCGCTTGATCACATTGCGGGTCTGGAGGATCGGCCGGACGGCAAACTGATCCTCGTAACCGCGATTACGCCGACGCCCGCTGGCGAGGGCAAGACCACCACGACCGTCGGACTCGGCGATGCGCTCAACACGATCGGTAAGCAAACGTTGATATGCCTACGCGAGCCGAGTCTCGGGCCCTGTTTCGGTATGAAAGGCGGCGCGGCGGGCGGCGGCTATGCGCAAGTCGTGCCGATGGAAGATATTAATCTCCATTTCACCGGCGATTTTCATGCCATCGGCGTCGCCAACAATTTGCTCGCGGCGTTGATCGACAACCACATCTATTGGGGCAACGCCCTGGGTATCGACAGCCGCCGGGTCGCCTGGCGCCGCGTGGTCGATATGAACGATCGAGCCTTGCGGCAGATCACGGCGTCCTTGGGCGGCGTCGCCAACGGTTTTCCGCGCGAAGACGGATTCGACATCACGGTGGCTAGCGAGGTGATGGCGATCTTTTGCCTGGCCAACGATCTCGACGACCTGAAGCAACGGCTCGGC
>JANQOH010000112.1 GCA_028289725.1 Alphaproteobacteria bacterium | reverse complement strand
ATCCCGAACCAATAGGCCAACCGCTTTTCCTGTAGCGCCGCGGGCGCCAACGGCTCATCCGCTTCAAGCTCATAGTCGGTCGTGACGACGGCGAGCGAGAAGGCATCGATAAAGGGGTTGCGAAGCGTGCCCGACCCTGGATCCCGTACCGCGAGCCCCGCGAGCACGGCCAAACGTTCAGCGTCCACGGCACCGTTGCCTCTGACGTGCGGTGTGGCCGACCAACCGAGTTGCGCGACATGACCCGCCAAACAAACCGCAATGCCGCCGATCCGCGTCGCCGCGGCGTCTTCGACGCTGGGTTCAATCCAAGCGCGCGCAGGATTGTTCGGCTCGGGGACGCGACCTTGCGCGAGCAGCAAAACAATTGCGTGCGTATGGCCCTTCATGCGGGGCGCGTTGCGATACCAAGCGCTTTCAGGAATGCGGCAAATACCCACTTGCGAGGCGTTCATAAAGTAGGCGTAGCCTTTGACATCGATCATACGGCGATGCGTATCGTCGGGAACCGGCGCCTTGGACGCCGCCGGTTCCGTCACGGCGTTATCGACAAAGATTCCGAGATAATCGCGCAGAGCCGCGGCCAATGGACCGCTTGGCGCATTGAGTGGCGAAGGCGCTGATAGTGGCGCGC
Organism: Alphaproteobacteria bacterium; assembly: GCA_028289725.1. GTDB lineage: Bacteria > Pseudomonadota > Alphaproteobacteria > UBA7887 > UBA7887 > JAKZSU01. The sequence continues at coordinate 7,923 of JANQOH010000112.1, read as the reverse complement.
GCGCAACCTCGCCAGCCGCGACCGACGAGTCTCGCGGCAGTGCCTCAAGCGGGTAGCACCCGAGATGATAGGCACGGTTGTGCGCTTTCGTTCTAAACAACATGCCTCGGGCGTCACGCCTCCGCTGGTTCCATTCCAATGAACGGCCGTTGGGAGCCTATCAGCGTCCGCACCCGGGTGAAATCGCCGAGCCACCCTTAACGCCACAGCGCCCAATCGTGAAATGGGCCTTCATCGCACCTTCCAACGCAGCGCGTCTCGGCGGGGCCTCACGCTCCTATCACCCATCATGCGTGACAATCAATTCGAAGGGTTTGGTTAGGAAATCACGCCTAATATCGAAGCGATGCCGTGGTTCATCTGGGCGCACGCGGAGTAGGGCAAATTGAATAACCAAGACCTGACAGATCTATTATTGAATAGCTCGATCCAGCTCGACCATCAGAGCTTTGTGATCTCTCTGGCTGCCGCGCTTATTCTCTCTTACTTCGTCAAACTCACATATAATAGAACCGCGCAAACGCTCAGCAACCGAGATTATTTCTCAGACACGCTTGTCATCTTGGCGATGGTCACTTGCGTTGTCATTACCGTTGTCAAGTTTTCCTTGGCGCTGTCATTAGGTCTCGTCGGCGCACTTTCCATCGTCCGGTTTAGAGCGGCAATCAAAGAGCCGGAAGAGCTCGTATTTCTTTTTCTTGCCATTGGCATTGGCATCACGACCGGCGCCAATCAGGTGGAGTTGGCGGTGATTGCAACCGCTTTCATTTGCGGTGCTGCGTTCGTATTCAAGTGGCTTCGAAGTACCCGCAAGCCGAAAGGATTGATGGACGTCAACGTGGCTCAAATCCGGTTGCCGCGTGACGGCGCCACGCTTAGTTCCGTTATTGAACAACTGGAACAGTACATATCCGTCGCAAAGGTCAGGTCATGGTCGATCACCGACGCGGAACAGGTCTTCACGGTTTGGTTTTCTTTCGCGGACGGCGTGGACACAACGCCGCTCGTCGAGACGTTGTCGGAAAATCTGGGTGAAGGCGTCGAGTTTTCCCTGACCAGTCAGAGCGGCATCGCTGAATGAAGCTCAACCTTAAACGGGCTGAGCATTCGGAAACACAAGAGGCGCCACAGCCTCAGCCGAAGCCGAAATCCAAAAGGATTTCGCTGTTCGTCTTGTTGAGCCTACAAATCGCGATTCTGGGCGCGGCCTATGCGTACTACGTCGACAATGGCGGTGTGTATGAGCGACGGGTCACCGCCGCTTTTTCAAACTTATGGACCCGTGTCACGGCTGGAATTGACGCCATGGGTCTCACGAAAATCCCGGCGGTTCTGTCTCGGGGCTTGTGGCAATCCTTCTTCGGCGAAACGCCAGACGTCATATATCTCCAAGTTCCGCACACATCCGTCATGGCCTTGGACGCGGCGCGGCAGCAAAAACTCGAGACCGGGCCTGACGCCGTGTACAGCCAGGATCACAACCGGCAGAACAGACATCAAAAAGCCAGGATGGTTGTGAACGGAGAAGAATACAAAATCAAAATGCGGACCAAGGGGGACCGCTCCCTCCATTACGAGGACCCTTTGCACCAATCCTATCGGATCGATATTCGCGGCGAAAAACGGTTCCGCGGTATGGAAGAATTTAATGTTCACAAGCCGATCGCGCGAAACTACACGCATGAATGGGTGTTTCATAAATTGATTGCGGAAGGCGGACTTATTGCGCCGAAATACGAGTTCGCTAACTTACATTTTAATGGTGTCGATGCCGGGCTCTACGCCATCGAGGAATCATTTGGAAAGGAACTAATTGAGCGCAACCGCCGCCGATACGGGCCGATATATGGAATAGATGAAACCAAAGGAATCAACTTTCCAGACGTTCTATTCGAGGCCTATAGCGAAACTTACTGGCAATCGGCCAACCCGGAGCTGCTGCGGAATGGATATTCGATTCTCAACTCATTCCGTGGTTCGTCGGACCTCGTTCGCGAATATTTCGACCTTGATGCATGGGCGTACTATTTCGCGGTGGCGGACTTAACGACAGGTTGGCACGGCACCGCGCCGAAAAGCGTTAAGTTCTATTTCAATCCGGTGACCGCCAAAATCGAACCCGTGTCGTTCGACGGGCATCCGTTCATTTCCGACCAGACTTATCTTCTGATCGATGTGGCGAATAGTGAAGGAGACTGCGGCTGGATCTGCGACTCGCGCGCATTCTATCGACGATTTTTTTTGAATTCCGACGGTTCGACGAATCGCGCGTTCACATCCGCGTATCTCGGATACCTCGACGACCTTTCGGCAGAGAGCGGCGTGCCGGACTTCCTTGAAAGACACGGAACGCGCCTGCGCCAGATTAATAATCTGATTTATGCGGATTTTTCTCGGACAGACCGGGTGTTTTGGAAAGGCGTCGGTCTGTTTTGGTTCGAGTACGACGACTATCATGAGCGCATCCGCTATGTTCGCCAACGCATCGCCGAGTCGGGCGCCGAGCGGTTTGTGGTCCAAAACGCGCCCGGCAGTGTACGAGTAGAGAGTTTCGGCGCATCCTTGCCTGCCAGATTGCGCGTGACATGCGATGCATCGCAAGACGTTTTCTTTGACGGCTATGTATTCGGCGAATTTGAGCTTGAAAAGACCAAGTCGTGCGCGACCGTTAGCCTACATACGCTCAAGGACGGTTGGATCGATCAAACGGAATTGGCAAGCGTACAATTGTCTAGGGATGGTCTTCCGGTGCACGCCGCAGAATTCCCATTGCTCACAGACTATGATTTGGCGTTCACGACCGAGGACAACGTTGTCCGCATGACAAGTGATTTTGCGCGCCTGGCGGGGAGCGCACATGTCCCGCCGGGCATGACGCTACAGCTTCGAGCGGGCCAGACTCTTGAGTTAGCGCCCAATACCGTTCTGTACGTCTCGGGCATTTTGGTCATGGCCGGTTCAAAGGACAGACCTGCGCAAATTGTTGGGCGCGGCCGATCAGCGCTCGGTGGTGGTTCCGTGGTACTGGACGGCGGTCGTTTGAACGCGCGCCATGCCGCCTTCTCCGGTCTGGGTGCGCCCAATCTCTCCGGAAGGATCTTATATGGCGGCGTCAATGTGATCTCTGGAACGGCTTATCTTGAAGAGGTGACGGTATCGCACTCTCAGTCGGAGGATGCGATCAATTTCATTGCCTCCAGCGTCGATATCGCATCGCTAACGGTCAATGGCGCCAAGTCCGATGGTCTGGATTTTGATTTCAGCGTCGTGAATTTCGAGAATATTTATTGCCACGACATCCAAAATGACTGTTTGGACACCTCCGGCACGACAATCGAGGGCGGTCGGGTCGTGGCGCGAAACATTGGCGACAAGGGGCTCAGTTTGGGCGAAGGGTCGAGCGCCGACATCGAACGCGTAATCATAGACAAAGGTGAAATCGGGATTGTTGTTAAGGATTCCTCGGTGGCGCAGATCGACACGGTCGAATTGAGTGATGTTGAACTCGCCATCGCGGTATTCGAAAAGAAGCAAGAATATGGCCCGGCAAACCTGGTTGTCGCAGAACTGACGAATGGCGGAGCCGAGAATTTGTTCCTTGTCGATCATCGCTCGGGCGCGATGATCAACGGTACCGGCGTTGACGGCGCCGGTACGGGTGCGGAAATCGAGGCCCGTATGTATGGCAACGAGTTTGGCCGGGCCACGGTGCGATAGAGTGTCGGTGGAAACGCAGATCGCAAAATCCGACGCACGGTATGAGAGAAAGTACAATCTTGCCGAAGGCCGGCACCAAGACTTTGTGAATTACCTCTTTTCATTAGAATTTTCCCGCCAGCATCCAGACCGCATCGTCAATTCGGTCTATTTCGACGGGCATGACCGTCCGGCGTTCTGGGAAAAGATCGAAGGCGTCTCCGACCGCACCAAATACCGCGTGCGTTGGTATGGCGACGACGCGGGACCGATCACCGCCAAACTCGAGGTCAAGAAAAGGCGAAATGAGGTAGGCACGAAGCAAAACCTGCCTTTACCTCACTTGCAGAATGCGCCGGGTCTATACCGCTTTCTGCGCACGCCGGACATGGCCCAAATCTTGGAACGTGTCGGCCAGTTCAATCTGCGTCCAATCGTGCAAATCAAGTATTCGCGGGAATATTTCGAGCACCGCAGCATAGATATCAGAGCGACCGTCGACCGTCACATCATGGGCGCCGCATTGTCTGCGCATGGCCAACAAACGAGACCACATTTTCGCGGTGTCGGCGCGGATGTTATGGAGCTGAAATACGGTCTGGACCTTGATGATACTGTGAGGTCAAACCTAATTGGCTCGAATTTCCCATTTCGACTTCAAAAATTCTCGAAATATTCGATGGCATGCGGCGCGCTGCAACTCTGAGCGAAAGGGCGCCGAGTAGGCCGCAATACTAAATGAGAACGAAGTCACTCATGCCGTATTTTCACTCGGTGAGACGGTCGCAACCGCTTGTGCCTGCACGATAGCGCCCGACTCGATCATGGCATCGATTTGTTCGCGGGTTAGGCCAATCTCGGTCAACACGTCGACACTGTGCTCACCGAGCCGCGGGGCCATGCGACGAATGGTTCCGGGGGTCTCAGAAAAGCGGCTCGGAACGCCGGACATGCGCAGAGTGCCGAGTTCCGGGTCGTCGTGGAATTCCCAAAATCCGACGGCTTCCAAATGCGGGTCATCCGGCAGGTCGTTAACGCCATTCACCGGCACGCAGGGTATGTGCGCGGCGTCCAATTCGCGGAGCCACTCCGCGCTGCTGCGGGTCGCGATGCACGCCGCCACCTCGGCGTACAGTTCGTCGACATGCTCAAGACGCGATGAATAGGTTGCGAACCGTTTGTCGTCCGCGAGATCGGGACGGTTCGCGATTTTCACAAAGGCGCTCCACTGTTTTTCGGTGTAGGGCAGGGTGCCGATATAGCCATCTGTCGTCGCGTAGGGCCGGCGGTCGGGTGACAAAGCGCGGGGATAACCCGCTTGTCCGCGCGGCGGTTCATAGGCGCGTCCGTACAAATGTTCGATCATGTTGAAAGCGACCAACGTTTCGAACATCGGCACCTCGACCGCTTGGCCTTGGCCGGTCCGTTCGCGGTGGAACAGCGCCATCATGATCGCCTGAATCGCCGCGCCAGCCACGGTCTTATCCGCGATGATCGAAGACGCGTAGGTCGGACGGCCGACATTGCGGCCCTGCAAATCGGCGAACCCGGAGACCGCCTGGATCATGTCGTCATAAGCCGGTTTGTGGCTGTAGGGTCCGCCTTCGCGGAAGCCGTAGCAGCCGCAATAAACGAGCTTGGGGTTCAGCGGGCTCAGGTCGTTGTAGTCAAGTCCGAGACGCGCGATCGCCTGCGGCCGCATATTGTGCAGGAACACATCCGCGTCCTTCGCTAGTTCGAGCATGGCATCGCGGCCCGTAGCCTGTTTCAGATCGAGCACCAGCGAGCGCTTGTTGCGGTTGGACCCGAGAAACAAAGCGCCGCGGCCGCCGGTCGGTTCGGGGCCGGCCGTGCGCGCGGAATCGCCATCGGGCGACTCGATCTTGATCACGTCGGCGCCCATATCGCCGAGCGTTTGGGCCGCAAGCGGCCCGAGCACAATTGTCGTTAAGTCAATGACGCGAATGCCGTCGAGCGGACCGGGCATGGTTCAAGTCCCCGAAATCAAAAGCTGATTTGTTTCAGTATTGCACGCGGTGGGTCAAGCCGCCGTCAACCACGAGGTTGGCCCCAGTAATGAAACTGGCGGCCGGGCTGGCCAGAAACACGACAGCACGCGCGATTTCCTCCGGCGCACCCGTCCTACCCAACGCGGCGAGGTCGAGCATGCGCTGATAGAGCGGAGCGCCGTCATCGCGCGCCCTTTGCCAGGTGCCGCCGTCGAATTCGGTCGCGCCGGGGCACACACAATTGGCGCGTATCCCGTCCGGACCGTACTCGGCGCTCAAGCCGGTCACATAATTGACGAGAGCCGCCTTAATCGAATTATACGGCCGCAGGCCCGCGTAGATTTCGAGTGCCGCGGTGCTGGAGATCACAACGATTGCGCCGGCGTCCGACTGCTTGAGCGATGGCAACGCGGCATCCACCAGACGTGATGCACCCAAGATGTCGACTTCGAATCCATCCTGCCACGCGTCTTCGGTCTGGGTCGTATTGAGCGCGCTCGCATTGCTAATGACGACGTCGATGCCGCCCAATTGCTCCGCGACGCTGCGAACCCACCCTTGAAGGCCCGCTTTGTCTCTCACATCGATCGGTTCGCCGACCACCGGCGTGTTGCTGCCTTCGAAGGCCTTGAGGGTGTCCGCAACGCCTTCGGCCTTGCGTGCGCAAAGCGCGACGGCACAGCCTTCGTCGACGAGGGTTTGCACGATTGCACGCCCGATACCGCGTGTGCCGCCGGTGACGATCGCCTTCCTGCCGTCTAGTCCAAGATCCATCTGCCCCTCAATCGCCGCCGACCGCAAAGGGTCGGTCTTGGCCTATCGTGAAATCGTTGCCGGCACGATCTTCACCGCGCACCAAGTAAATCGGTCGCTGCGACATGTCCTGACGGATCGCCGCGGCGCCGCCCGGCATTTTGATGGCCCGATCATAAAGCGAGGTTGCCGGCATGTAGCGGATCGCGAGACCGGCCCGGCGCTGCGTCGACCGGTTCGCCTCCGAGCCGTGGATCATGAAAACATCGTGGATCGACATTTGGCCGGGCTCAAGGACGACATCAACCGCGTCGTTTGGATCGAATGTGCCGGAAACGAGGGTCTGGTTGAGCGCCCAGTCCTCGCGTTCAACCTGCTCGTGGGCCAAGGTTTCACGCTTTTTGTGCGAGCCCGGTACAACACGGAGGCACCCGTTTTCGGGACCGGAGTGGTCGAGCGCGACCCAGACGGTGCAGGTAGCGAGCGGGCGGATCGGCCAATAGTCGCCGTCCTGATGCCACGGCACGACGCGCCCGTCACCGGCCGGTTTACAGAACATATGCGCGCCCCAACACATCAAGTCGGGCCCAAGCAGGCGCTCGACGATATTGAGCACCGCGGGCGATCGTGCGAATTCCAGGATCGCTGCATGAACCGCAAGGGCGGCGTCGCCACCACCCCAGCGCAGAACCAAATGCTCGGGGCGGACTTTCGGGGATTCGTCGATCAATTGGTCGAGCAGGCGCCGAAGGCGTTCAACGTCATGCAGGGGCAGTCGCCAATCAGGAACGATGAAGCCGTCCGCATGATACCGCGCCACCTCCGCATCGCTGAGGCTTGCGTTGGTGTCTGCCAAGGTTTGATCGTCACGGGTGGGCATGATCCCCAAGCATGACCGGTCGGGGAGACGCGTCAAGAGAGCGGCCATGCAAGGGGCCTATGCCAGCGCCTCCTGCAGGCTATGATCGGGGCGGGAGGACGTCATGGCCAAAAAACCAACAACAACGCGACCGCTCGACGGTCTGCGCGTCATTGACGCCGCGACATTCATCGCCGCGCCGTTTTGCGCCACTTTGCTGGGTGAGTTTGGCGCCGAGGTGATCAAGGTCGAAATGCCCAAAACCGGCGACCCGGTGCGCCGCCTGGGTAGCATCACACCGGAGACCGGCGACTCGTTGATTTGGCTCAGCGAGGGCCGCAACAAGAAGTCGATCACGCTCGACCTGCGGTCACCAGAAGGCGCCGATCTATTCAAACAACTCGCCGCCAAGGCGGATGTGGTGTGCGAGAACTTCCGGACCGGCACATTCGAGCGCTGGGGACTCGGGTACGACACATTGCGCGCAATCAATCCCGGACTGGTCATGTTGCGCATCACCGCTTACGGCCAGACAGGTCCGTTCGCCGAACGCCCGGGTTTCGGGCGCATCGGCAATGCGTTCGGCGGATTGAGTTACCTCGCCGG
>JANQOH010000079.1 GCA_028289725.1 Alphaproteobacteria bacterium | reverse complement strand
AATTGACGTGATCATGAACGGTGCCGCTTAAGCGACAGAGCCAAAAGTGCTTTTTTGGGTGATTGGTCCGCACTTGATAAGTTGCGGAGAAGCTATGCGTAATCCACACCAACGCGCCCCCGACCTGAGGCCCGCATGACTGCTCAATTGATCTATTTCGCAGACCCCATGTGCTCTTGGTGCTGGGGCTTCTCGCCCGTCATGCAATCGACCGAGCAACGCTACAAGGACAAGCTCCCTGTCCGGCTGATCCTCGGCGGCCTGAGACCCGGAACAACCGAGCCGCTTGACGAGAAAGGCAAAAAATACATTCAAGATCATTGGCGGCATGTCGAGGAACTCGCCGGTCAGACTTTCGATCATTCTTTTTTTGAGCGCGAGGGCTTTGTCTACGATACGGAGCCGGCCTGTCGTGCCGTGGTCGCAGCGCGTCGTCTCGCACCCGACCGCGCGCTTCCCTTGCTGCATCGGATCCACCGTGCCTTCTACGCCGAGAACCAAGACACGACTGATCCCGAGGTCTTGGCGACCCTGGCAGCGGAAGCTGGCTTGCCGAAGGACCGGTTCGCCGAGGAATGGACCTTGGAAGAGACGCGGCGCGAAACCGCCACCGATTTTCAGATCACGCGTGACACCGGCATCCAAGGCTACCCATCGCTGATTGTCGGCGGCGAGGAACGTGGATACGCCATCGTCACGCTCGGGTACCAATCGCGCGAGAAGATCGAGACCGGGATCGATGCCTGGCTCGCCCGCGAGGCCCAGGGTTTCGAGCACGCGGCCAACGATTGATAAAGCCAGCCAATGCCTTGGGAAAAACAATTCGACGAGGGTGAAGCCCTTGAAAAGGCCATGCAGGCATTTTGGGCCCATGGCTACGAAGCAACCTCGATTCAGGATCTGGTCGAATGCATGGGCATCAAGCGCGGCAGCATTTACGCTGCGTTTGGCGACAAACGCTCACTGTTTCTAAGAAGCCTCGAACACTATGCTTCTAGCTATTGCCACGCGTGGCTCGCATCTTTGCGACAGCGCCACGCCCCGCGCGCCGCCATTCTTTCGGTGTTCGAGGTCGCGATCAACGTCGCGATTACCGACCGCAACCGGTCTGGCTGCTTCCTAATCAACACCGCCATTGAACTCTCGGCGCACGATCCGGGGGTCGCCAAGGTCGTCGCCAAAGAGTTGACCGAAATCGAAGCGTTCTTTCGCGACACGATTGTCGACGGACAAAATTCCGACGACATTTCCACGGATCTCGACCCTGCCGAAACAGCGCGCACATTGCTCGGCCTCTTGTCTGGATTGCGCGTCCTCGCCCGCAGTCGCCCCGAACGCCCCCTTCTCGAGGCGCTCGCGAACCAAGCTAGCGTGCTGCTCCGCCAGGAGCCACGGGCGCCGACTGCGGCGAATTTGTCGTCAGACCGAAAAAGCGACACGCGATCATCGCGCGGCCACCACTCCTGACAGAACGGTGTCAGGAGGCCCGTGCGATGGTGTGTCCATCGCAACCTTCGCACGGAGACGAACCCATGTCTTTTGCCCCCGACAATTTCGCGGTGTGGGTGGAAATCCCGGTCACCGACATCGACCGCTCAATTGCTTTCTACAATCAGGTTTTCAATACTGACATGCGGAAGGACACGACGAGCGGTCCCAATCCCATGGCCATGTTCCCGACGTCCAATCCCGCCGGCGTCTCTGGAAATCTCTATCCGGGCAAGCCCCCCGCCGAAGGTGAAGGCCCGACCGTTCACTTTGCCTGTCCGGACACATTGGAGGACGCTTTGAAACGGGTGCCGGATGCGGGCGGCAAAGTGGTCTCCGACGTGATCACGATTCCCGCCGGCCGCTTCGCCTATTGCCTGGATCCTGACGGCAACTCAATCGGGGTATTCGCGCTTTAGCTCGGACCATGCGACGCGCCGACCGCCTTTTTCAGATCGTTCAATATCTGCGCGGTGGTCGGCTCGTCACGGCCGCCACTCTGTCCGAGCGGTTGGAAGTCTCGGAACGCACGATCTACCGAGACATTGCCGATTTGCAGGCGAGCGGTGTGCCAATCGACGGTGAACCGGGCGTCGGCTACTTGATGCGTGACGGCTACGACCTGCCGCCCCTCATGTTCACGCGCGATGAAATCGTCGCACTGGTTGCCGGTGCTCGCCTCATTCGCGCCTGGGGTGGCGCGGCCATGGCCCGCGCGGCCGAAGACGCGCTGACAAAGATCGAAGCGGTTTTACCCGACAACGAACGGGCACGCGCCCGCCAAATCGAGATTCACGCCATTGCGGAAGAAATGACACCCGCGGTGCGGGACCGGATCGACGAAATGGAACAAGCGGTCGAAGACCGGCAGCGTTTGAAGATCACCTATTCAGACGCGGAGGCCCGGCCAACGGAGCGCATTATCCGTCCACTTGGCCTATGGTTTTGGGGCAAAGTTTGGACGCTTGTCGCATGGTGCGAACTGCGCAACGATTTCCGGATGTTTCGCCTCGACCGCATTGGCCGGACCGATCCGCTTGAAGGACGGTTTCGCGAAGAGCGTGGCAAGACGCTCGCTGACTTCTATCGCGCAATGGAAGAGGAAATCCGTGACCGGGACGCTGACCGGCGATGAATGGATTCGGCGCGCTTCGTCCCACCGCCATCGGGCGCCGCAGCAATTTCGGCCTCAGACGTCAACTCATTCGTGTACTAACTAAACGTTGCGCGAACAGGTGCGCAAGCATCAACATCGCGAGCGGCAGCCAACATATCGCGATGAGACAAAGCGTCGGGATAGGCGGGGCTTCGCTTTCGAACAGGCGCCAGAGCGTCGCCACTATTGATGCTGCGACCACGCCCGCGATCAGATAAATCATTGTGAAAGCCATATGATCCAATCAATCCGCGAAACAATCTGACGAACTCCGGTCCAGTCGATGGAAAATATCGCGATCTGCCTTGCCTGCAACGCTAATTGGCGCGACGGTCGCTATTCTGACGGTTGCGACACTTGCGGCGGCGGCGCCATGGAGCGGCCGTGTCCTCTTTGCCTTGGCCTGTGCGGCACCTATTGGTCGCGGGCTTTGTTGGATTCCAATGATGCCGGCTTGGCCCATTGGCACGGCGATTGCGCGTTCGGCGGGTCTCGCGAAGGGATGATCCGCTACGCCGAAGCCGGTCTGCGCGTTATTTGGTGGCTCGACGATTCCGCACTCCCGGAGCAAATCTGGGCGTGCCTCATCACCGCGAACGACGGCCGTGCGCATATTCTCGACGCAGGGGACCATACACACGCGTTTGCACAATACGCCGAAGCCCACGCCTGGCTGCGCGAGGACGAGTATGACGCACTCACAAACCTTCGGTTTGATGGCCAAATCCCACGCGACATACGCCCACCGGAAGTGATGGTCGAACAGGCGGTCAAATTGCTTCGCAAAATTTGGCCAGCGCTCAATCCATAATCGCGGTGAAGCCCGCGAGGCCAATCGCCACCAAAGGTAGACGCCCGAAACGATTGGCCACGTCTGAGAGCAGCATCTTGGCGCCGCGGCGTTTGCGCCTAAAAGCGGAGTGCCTGGAGACACCGCTTGTTTGGGGCCTCCCCAACGCGAGGACGGATCTAACGGCGAAACTGAAGAATTGTAATTTGAACCGCCAAGAAACCGCCGTGCAGTTCAACCCAAGCCTAACGTGCGCGCGTTGATCGCTGGCTCATCGCGGGACGAATGGATGAACGAGAGGATTGTGGCCCATAGGTTTTCTGGGCTGGTTTGTCATCTTGCCCGGCGGTTGCCGACTTAGCCGCCGGATTTTTGGCTCCGGCTCGGCGATTCGGGCGTTTACTCTTTGGCATGAAACTTCTTTCGTGGGGGCGTTCCGAAAGTCACAGACCCTACTCATGGCGCGCCAGAAAGCAACTCTCTGCGACACATAGACATTTCTGCCCCGCTATTCGACACTGTGGCGCGGACACGTGATCGCACAAAACGCCTCGCAAAGGATATTTATGGCGCGCAAATCGAGACTCAGAAAAGCGCTTACCGGCACATCGGCAATCCTCGGCTTGCTGCTGATTGGCCCCGCGACAAATTTCTTGGCGGGTTGCACCAGCAACAATGATTGGCGCACCGCCTCGCGGGAATCGGCGGGCCTCGCGCCCCCGGCGGCGACGCACGCTGACCCGATCATCCAAGTCTATGCGGCCCGCGCGTTTAGCTGGCGCGGTGCGTTTGCCGTTCATACCTGGATTGCCGCCAAACCACGCGATGCGGCGCAATACACGGTTTATGAGGTGACCGGTTGGCGCGCCTATCGTGGATTGCCATCGGTTTCAATCCACAATGGCGCGCCGGATCGTCATTGGTACGGTGCGCCACCGGAATTACTTGCCACACTAAGTGGTGACGGCGTCGACGAAACCATCGTCCAATTGGACGCGGCCGCGCGCTCCTATCCCTACCGCGATACCTACACAATGTGGCCCGGTCCCAACAGCAACACGTTCACCGCTTGGATCGGTCGCGAAGTACCGGATTTGCGGCTCGACCTCCCTCCGACCGCGATCGGCAAGGACTGGCTCGATCTCACCGAGGGCCAAGTGGTTGCCAAGGCGCCGAGCAATACCGGCTATCAGCTATCCTTCTTTGGCATCCTGGGCGTGCTGGCCGCGGTCGAAGAAGGTTTGGAATTCAATATCGCCGGCCTGACCCTTGGCATCGACCCACTGGACCTGGCCATCAAATTGCCAGGCTTTGGGCGCATCGGTGGGGACAATGGTAGGCAGAGCCAAGCCGCCGAACCTGAATAAGTCGACCGCGCCGATCGCGGGAAACCCTCGCCCACCGGTCCATATCCTTTAGGAATGGACTTGGACGATTGAGATGGCAGAGCCGGGCGAAACTCAACGACGCAGAGCAGGAGTCATGCGGCAGGTGGACGTCACCGCGAAACGTCGCACTGCCCAAGCCAATGCGCCCACGGTCATCAACCATCTCGCGCCGCCGTTGAAGGGCCGAAACGAACTTGGCGTCTATGCACTCGCGCAATTTCTAAGCCAAACGCAGTGGTGGTCAGGTGACCGTTTGCGAGACGCTCAACTCGCGCAAGCCGCCGAGCTCGTGCGGTTCGCCCATCAATCGGTTCCGTTCCACAAGGACCGACTTGCTGACTATGTCGCCGCGATGTCCGACCAACCGTCTTGGGAGGTGTTCACCGCGCTTCCGATCCTGACGCGCGAAGACCTTCAAAACGCCTCCGATACGGCATTTAGCCAGACCTTGCCGCGCGGACACGGGCCGACTTTCGACGTTCACACGAGTGGTTCCACCGGCCGGCCATTGCATGTGCGATCGACCGCGCTCGCCCACCTCTCCAATCTCGCGACTGCCTTGCGGGGTCATCAGTGGTTTCGCCGCGACCTGGCGGGCAAAAACGTCACCATCAAAGTTCTCAGCGGACAGCAAGACCGCGTGCCGAGCCGGAGCTGGGCAACGGGCAGCACCGGGGAAGCGGTCATCTACAGCAACAAGGTGCCGGTCAGCCGACTTTATGACTGGTTGCGGGAGGACCAACCCGCCTATTTGCAGTGCCACCCCTCGATCTTGCAGGCATTAATTCACCGCTCGATCGATCTCGGCGAGAAACCGGTCGGCCTGCGCGATATTCGGACCATGGGCGAAATCCTCGAACCCGGTTTGCGCACACTGTGCCAAACCGAATGGGGCGTGCCGGTTCGCGACAATTACAGCTCCGAAGAATTCGGCACCCTTGCGCTCACCTGTCCGGAACATGATCACCTACATGTACAGGCGGAACGCGCGATCGTCGAAATCCTCGATGACCAAAATCGACCTTGCGCGCCCGGTGATACCGGCCGCGTTGTGGTCACCGGACTGTTGAATTTCGCTACACCGCTCATCCGTCACGAACTCGGCGACCGCGCCATTGCCGGTGCCCCCTGCCCATGCGGCCGGGGCCTTCCTGTCATCGAGCGCATTATCGGCCGCGAACGTCAGGCCGTGGTTCTGCCGTCCGGCGACCGTGTCTTTCCGGTGCTTGACGCCGAGCCACTGCTGATGAAGAGCGGCGTGCGCCAATATCAGTTGGTTCAAACGAAGACCGATCATATCGACCTCAAGCTGGTGGCTGACACGCGCTTATCCGACACAGAAGCCGAGAACATCACGCGCCGCCTGCAGCGCAATTTCGGCTACCCGTTCGAAATCGCGATTGTCTATGTCGAAACGATCGCGCGCGGCCCCGGTGGCAAGTTTCAAATTTTCCGGTCCGACATCGCATGACGTCCAGGCCCAAGATGAACATTGCGGACTGCCTCAGCGAACACGCACGCAACCGGGGCGACCATCCCGCCATTGAAGACGGCGACCGCATCATCGACTACCGAACGCTCGACGCGATGGTCGACGAAACCGCGGCGAATTTGTCTGCCGAAGATCTGAGTCCCGGCGATGTCGTCGCGGTGATGTTGCCGGACTCCGCCGATCATCTGATCCTTTTGTGCGCATTGGCGCGCGCAGGTACGGTAATGCTATCGCTCAGCCCCGCGCATGCCCGCGAAGAGGCCGCACGCGCCCTCGCCGCGGGCGCCGCAAAAGTCGTAATCGTGGATGCGCCGGCACCGACCTTTGCCGGTGTCACCCCCATTCTTCTTAGCCGCGTGCGTCGCTCAAGCGATGGGGCCTTTGAACGGCCGGATATTGGCGATACCGATCCGGTCATGCTGATTCAATCCTCGGGGACCACGGGCGCGCCTAAATCGTTTCTCCGCGGTCACCAGGCGGCCGTCGCGTGGATGGACCGATATGCCCGCACGCAAAGCTGGTCTTCGGCCGACCGTTGCCTGTGCTTGACGAATATGTCGTTCAATGTCGGACGCAATATTGCGCTCGGCATGCTTCGCCTCGGCGCAACCGTGGTTATTAATCGCGCCGCGACGCATGACGCACTTGTCCGCTGCGTCCGCGATCAGCGGATCAGCTATTTGAAGCTGACGCCGTCACACGTCGTCCCGTTACTGGATTTCGCAGCGGGTAAAGAGACGTTGTTCCCGGAATTGCGGGCCATGGTGGTCGGCAGTGCGCCGACCACGCACGAACAACGCCTATTGGCCCGGCAACGCTTGACGCCAAATTTCTGCGAACAACTCGGCTCGAACGAGGCTGGTTTGCTGGCTTACGCGACACCGGCCGAACAAGACGCCTTCCCGGACGCCGTGGGCCGTCTCGCAGACGGGGTCGAGGCTGAAATTGTGGATGCCAGCGATCAGCCCCTTCCGGTCGGCGACGTCGGTTTAGTTCGCTTCCGCGCCGACGGCTATCCCACCGAGTATTTTGACGATCCCGAGGCGACCGCGCGCGCGTTCCGGGATGGCTGGTTCTACCCCGGCGATTTGGCCGCCGTGAACGACAAGGGTTATCTATTTTTCAAGGGACGCGCGGATGACGTAATCAACAATGGCGGTGCCAAATTCTACCCGATGGAGGTGGAAGCCGTCTTACTCGCCCACCCGGCGGTATCCGAGGCGGCGGTCTTCGCCTGGCCGCATCCACGGCTTGGTCAGGTCGCCGCTGCCTGCATCGTGACCAACGCACCTGTCTCGCGCCGTACGCTTCAGACGTTCTGCCGAAAGCATATGGCCGGGTACAAAGTGCCGCAGATGATCGCCAAACTCGCCGCCCTGCCCAAAAACCCGATGGGCAAAGTCCAAAAGGGAAAACTCAAAAAAGCCTTGGAAGATCAGAAATCGGCAGGTCCGCGCCCGCTCTCGGATACGCCCGCCTAGTTCGCGTCGCTGGCGACCGCCAAGTCCGGATAGACGAAGCCCTGAACCAAATAGTTGCGCGAGCCATAACTATTGCCCGGCGTGTACCAGACCCGCACGGCGGACCAATCATTGTCCGGCGAAATATCACGCACCGGCGTACTCAGATGGATGCGCCCCTCATTCAGCCAATTCGCGTGATCGACGATGATCTCGCGTTCGTTGACGATATGCTGCACCACCGCCAGATGGCCGTGGCCGATACGGCTGGTCCGCGCCAACACCATGACGGCCCCGCGTTCCGGATCGCAGCCTCGCCGATAACGTTGTTCGGCACGCTCCCACCATGTTTGCGCATCGCCACGAATGCCGATGCCTGAAGCCGCGCGGGCATAGGGTACGCATTGCATGGGTTCGGACGTATCAACAATGCGCGCCGAGAGAACATTCGGATCGAGCGTTGCGGACTGAATTGCCTGTTCAGCGTTCATGGCCGAGCCAATTGCCTGAATCCGCACATTTGCCAATCCCGCTTCCACAAAGTCGAGATCGGCCGCGGCACGGCGCGACAAATCGATAATCCGGCCATCGACAAAGGGGCCTCGGTCATTGACCGTCACCACCACACTGAGCCCATTGGCAAGATTGGTCACCTCAAGGCGCGTGCCAAACGGCAATTCGCGATGGGCCGCGGTCAATGCGTTCTGATCGTAGATTTCGCCGTTCGCGGTCTTTCGGCCATGAAACTTGCCGCCATACCAAGACGCCACACCGACTGATTGATAGCCGGTCAGCGTGCGCGGCGCGGGATTCGCAATCGCCGGCGGTCGCGCTGCTTGCCGCGGAGCCTCCGGCACCGCCATTGGCGCCGGCGCTTTAGCGATCGTGGACGGCGCCGCCGTCATGGGACGGTCCACGGAGCTGCTGCACGCCGCCAAAACGACGCCCACAGCGGCCACAGTGACCAGATTCCGCAATGTCTTAATCCGCACGCCTGCCTCCCGGATCACCGCGAACGGCCCCATTTTGGGCCCGTTATCGATATGAAACGGTCGGCATGGTGCCTATGTGACGGCCGTCACACTTTGCCCCGCGCAGGGTCACACCCGGCGTAGATTCCGGGCGTGATCAATTCGCGTCCGGAACATTGATGGCTCAAGTAGTCAGATTGGTATCGATTTTTGATAGGACCGAGACAGCTTGTCCTTCAAATGGTCCTCCCTTTTCTTGAGCGCATTGGCTTAACCGTGCAATGGCCTAAACGAAAAGTGCGGACAGACGCACCATGCCGCGGTTATCGGATCCGGCTGGCTTTCTTCGTGGCGCCCAGGTAGTTCAAATTGGATGTCGAAGATGGCGTTAAGGGAGATGAAAAATGGCTTTGACCGATTACAAGACGGCTCTTGTCACGGGCGCGTCGGCCGGAATTGGCGCGGCAACCGTGCGCGCGTTGGCGGCAAAAGGGATTGCGGTAACCGCCGTCGCGCGGCGCGTTGATCGGCTTGAGGCGCTCGCCACAGAAACTGGCGCCACGCCGCTCGCGCTCGATCTCAATGACACGGATGCGCTCTACGCCACCTTGGAGCCGCTCGAAGTCGACATTTTGGTCAACAACGCCGGCCTCGGTCGTGCCATGGCCAACTTCCTGGAAGCGGCGCCCGAAGACATCGACCTCACGATCGACACCAACGTCAGCGCCTTCCTGCACGTGGTGCGTGCCTTGGCCCCGGGCATGGCGGCGCGCAAGCGCGGCCATATTGTCAATATCGGGTCGGTCGCGGGCCTGTATCCGCTGCAATCGCCGATCTACGGCGCATCCAAGGGCGCGGTCCGTCTTGCGTCTCAAAACTTACGGATCGAGTTGCTTGGCACCGGTGTGCGCCTGACCGAAATCTGCCCCGGCCGCGTCGTCACCGAATTCCTGGTTCAAGCCGCGGGCGAAGAGGCCGCACGCAAAACCTACGGCCAATTTGACGAACTGAAGCCGGAAGACATCGCCGACACGATCATGTTCGCTGTCGACACACCGTGGCACGTCAATCTCTCCACCATCGAAATCGTCCCCACCGAACAAGCCTTCGGCGGCGTACAGATTGTGCCTATGAACAACTAGATCGGCCGCCGGCTGCGGGCATCGCTCAATCCGTGTATGCTCGATGGATATCGCCCGTGCGGGGGGAGCCGGCCGATGAAATCGATCTTGGTACCGTTCTACGACTATTACGACGACGATGCGTCCGCTTCGGCCGTGACGACGGCGTGTCACGTCGCGAAAGCGTTCGACAGTTACCTTGAAGGTTTGCTGGTGATCGAAGGCGAAAACACGGGACTCATCGAAGGCGACGACGCCGCGCCGCATGAAATCGCGAACCAGATTGAAGAGCATTTTCGCGCGCTCGTGGCGGGCGCCGGTGTTGCGTTTGCACCAACCGATGTTGACAGGCCCCGCGCAGCATGGCGTGAAACGGAGGGCACGGAAAGTCATGTGGTCGCCGACTATGGCCGCATGTTTGACATGATTGTCGTGCGCCGCGCCGCGAGCCATGCCGCGAACAGTTGGCGACACACCTATGAGGCCGCGATATTCGAGTCTGGGCGCCCCGTGCTGTTGGCGCCATCGACGCCGCCGTCGTCACTCGGTACGAACATCGTTATTGCCTGGAACGGCAGTACGGAATCGGCGCGCACAATTGCGCTCGGCCTGCCCCTGCTCGCAGACGCCACGTCCGTGACCATTCTCACCGTAGAGGGCGGCCTTGTTCCCGGCCCCTCGGTTGAGATGGTGCACGACTACCTCATGCGTCACGCGATCGCCGCGGGCACGCGGCATGTTACCCCGGATGGGCAATCGCTCGGCGAAACGATCCTCGCGGAAGCCGGATCGCTTGGGGCGGACTTGCTCTTTAAGGGGGCGTATACGCATACGCGCATTCGGCAGATGATTTTTGGCGGCGCCACGGAAGACATTATCGCGAAATCGGGGCTCCCGGTTTTGATGGCGCACTAGCATCGACTGGCGACGATTCAATTAATTAATTCGTACGGCAATTAAAATTGAAATCCGATCACATTTGTCTTGGCGGTTATACAAAACACGATCGCTTGACATGGTAAAATCGTGGGCGCACACTTCTTCCAACGGTCGCGTTTGAGGTCGCTGGGGTTTCACGATAGCTCGGCCAAACTGGCTTTGAGCCGTCGCGGACAAACGCTAGCAGGAGGGTGCTTAGCCGCATGGAACCGCCGGAAAATGAGTGCACGGCCTCGTCCGATCGAGGCCACGGCTTGGACCGCGCAGCTGCGTCCTTCGGATCCCGTCTCCAAGCCGCCGACAATTGAACATAGGAATGTATGGGGCAATGATTGCCGGACGCGGCAATATGTAAGACCTCTTTAAAATGCCCGACATACATGCCGGGCCGCAGGATGGTAAATCTGCGTTTGAGCCCCGCGCGCCACGATGGCGGCGGGGCTTTCGCTTTGTCGCCGCTTTGGTGCCGGCCTCGCTTTCGGGTGTTTGTGCTATAGAACGAAGAGCCATCCGCCGCTGTGTAAGGTCTTCGCCATGCGCAAAGCCCTCGTCAAATCAAGCAAGTTCCTCAGCATGGTGCTCCGCCACGACCCGGACGCCATCGGCCTTGCATTGGACCCGGAAGGCTGGGCGAACATTCATGATTTACTCGAGGCCGCACGGCGTCACGACCATCCCATCGCGCGGGATGACCTCGAGGAAATCGTCCGCACCAACGACAAAGGGCGATTTGCAATCGATCCCGCCCGCAATCGCATTCGTGCGCGTCAGGGACATTCGATCGATGTCGATCTCGGCCTTTCGCCGACAAAGCCGCCGGATACGCTTTATCACGGCACGGTCGAACGCTTCTTGGATGCTATCCGCGCTGACGGTCTGCGCGCCGGTGCGCGGCAGCACGTGCATCTGTCGCCGACCACGGACGTGGCGCGCAAAGTCGGCGCCCGGCGCGGCCGTCCGGTGATTTTGAGCATCCGCGCCGCCGAAATGGCCCAGGCCGGCTCGAATTTCTACTTGTCGGAAAACGGCGTGTGGCTGACCGACGCAGTGCCGCCGGAATATATCGACTTCGGATCAGACGGCTAAGGCGGGGCGTCGTCTCCAGGATTCCGTCCACCAAAGGAAGGATGAGCGATTCGATAAGGCGTGAAATACGGGCGACCTGGTTACCATGTCGAAAAGTGGCACAACCTCGCAAAAGTTCGTGCCCGTCTGGCGCATTTATTTGAAATCCTGACTCCATTTTTCGCGGCGATACGCTTGAATAGGGCCAAATCATACCTATAATGGGATTATTGACATTTTTTCATCAATAATTGACCTACAGATCAAAAAATTCGACGCTCAAGACGAGTTATCATGTTAAACCGTGTTGAAATCGAGAATTTCTATTCGATCCGTGACCGCCAAGTCCTCGATTTGCGCGTATCGGGAAAGGCACCTGACGAACCAGAGCGCTTTATCCCCATCTACCCTGGCGCAACGGAAAGAGTGCCTAAGGTTATTGCGACTTTTGGGGCCAATGGCGCTGGCAAATCCAATTCACTACGGGCGCTCGCTTTTCTTGCCTGGTTTATACGTGACAGCTTTCAGCTTGCTCCTGAAGCTCAAATTCCTTTGGCGCCATTCTATGACCAACGCTCCCAGGAACGTGATACTCGCCTTTCGCTTGCAATTGGAGGCGCGTCGGACCTTGAGAATCCCGACAGTCAGGCGACAACATTTGGAACTTATGAGTACGAACTTGAGATCGGTCGCTCTGGTCAATCAAATTGGGTAAAACGAGAATCTTTGCGACACCGGATTCAAGGTAGCCGAAGGTCATTTCGCGTATTCGAGCGCAGCGAATCGGGTGAAGTTCGTGACGGTGTAAATTTTCCGCTTTCTCGCTATCACAGCGTCATCGACAAAATTCGACCGAATGCAAGCGTAATTTCGACACTTGCACAGTTTGATCACGGTCCGTCGCTTTCACTGCGCAATGCGGCTCGTGCTGTCTACACAAACATCTTTGTTGTGAAGCAAGACTACACTGACGACCAGTTGCTCGACCTCTTAGCTAACAATGAGATTATGCGGAGCTCATTGAATCGCGAAATTCCGCGCGTCGATCTCGGAATTCAAGATTTACAAGTTGTTCCGAGCGCACCACGATCGATCGTTCAATTCACACACCAAGGACTTGATTTCCCAGTTTCTTGGCCGCTCGAAAGCCACGGCACCCAGTCCTTTATTCGACTGTTTCCCTTGATTGCCTACGCAATAGAGAGTGGTGGACTGGCTGTGATTGACGAATTTGACTCGTCTCTCCACCCCCTGATGCTGATGGAAATTCTGCAATGGTTCTATGATCCAGTACGTAATCCGAAGAACGCCAGACTTTGGGTAACGTGCCAGAACGCATCGTTGCTTGAGGAGCTTCAGAAAGAGGAAATTTTAATTTGCGAGAAGGATGATCTTGGCCGTACCCAAATATATGGGCTTCAGGACGTCAAAGGTGTTGGGCGGCTTGACAATTACTACCGAAAGTATCTGTCGGGTGCGTATGGTGGGGTCCCCTCGTTCGGATGACACGCCGGCGGGCACATGTACCGCAACGTGCGCTGTACTTCGTTGGCTGTGAAGGACTGGGCGAACGTGCCTATGCCGCACTAATTAACAAGATTGCTCGCTCAAAAGACCTTCATCTTTCAGTACAAGGCGAGTTGCTTAACCCTGGCGCGGGCGACCCACTTGCACTCGTCAATCGCGCAGTCGAGCGGCTCGCTCACAAACGTAAACATAGAACCAGCTACAAGCACGCCGCGATTTTCCTAGATTCTGATCGGGCGAATGATACCCCAAATCGCACAAACCAGGCAATTCGGACTGCAGAAGAACACGCAATTCAATTAGTCTGGCAAAAACCTAACCTAGAAGCAGTTTTATTGCGCCACCTGGCTGGCTGCCAGTTGTTACAACCGATTGCGGAACGCAGCCTTATTGAGCTTCAACGACGTTGGCCCGAATACAATAAGAGCGGTCTTAGCGCCGACAAGTTAGGACGCAAAATTGGCTATGATCAAATAGTCCAGGCTGCTCAAGTCGAAGACGATCTTCGTGAGTTCTTGATGTGCATAGGCCTCATCTAACTCAATTTTGGCAAATTTGTGATACGGCGCACAATTTGAAAGCTAATATCTACCGGCTACCGGAAGCTTCAACGCGGCTGCGTGATTCAGCACTTCAACTAAGCAAGAAACCTTCGTACCCGTTCGCCACGATCTCCTCGCAACGCTGCACATAAGCTGGAAAACCGCCAATATACGGCATGAAGACCCGTGGCTTGCCGGGCACATTCGCACCGACATACCAGGAACTGCAGCTCGACCGAAGGCTCCCTCCAGCCACCTCACGCGCATGCGCCACCCAATCCTC
This sequence comes from Alphaproteobacteria bacterium, assembly GCA_028289725.1. Taxonomy (GTDB): domain Bacteria; phylum Pseudomonadota; class Alphaproteobacteria; order UBA7887; family UBA7887; genus JAKZSU01. The sequence goes on along the minus strand of JANQOH010000079.1, from coordinate 4,762 downwards.
TTGGGCCGCTTCCGTCGCTTCGATCCGGTTGAGACCGTTCGCGCGCATATGCCTTATACAATCGGTAATCCAGTCGACATGCTGTTCGATCGACGGGATCATATTGCTCAAGACCGACGGGCTGCCGGGCCCGGTGATGGTGAACAAGTTCGGAAGACCGGCGACCATCAGACCAAGATAGCTTTTTGGCCCTTCGGCCCAACGCTCGACGAGCGAGCGTCCATCCGCGCCACGAATGTCGATCCGATTCAGCGCGCCGGTCATGGCGTCAAATCCGGTCGCGAAGACGATCGCGTCAAACGCGTAATCCTGTCCGCCGGCGCACAGCCCTTCCGGCGTGAGCCGTTCGATCGGCCCGTCACTGATATCAACCAACGTCACATTGTCGCGGTTATAGGTCGCGAAGTAGTCGGTATCGACAACGAGGCGCTTACAGCCAATAACGCCTGACGGGCAAAGTAATTCAGCTGTCTCAGGATCATTGACAGTTTCGCGGATCTTTTCGCGTACGAACTCCGCCGCGGTCTCGTTCGCTTGCTCATCAGACAGCAAGTCACCATAGGCGCCCAAAAACGGCACCCCACCGCGTTGCCAGCGCGCTTCATACGCGCGCCGCCGTTCTTCTGGCGTCGCGTCAAGCGCCGAGTCCTTGTTGAGGGCATAGGACAGTCCCGTCGCGAACTGCTTTGCGCTCGCGCGGAACGCCGGATAGTGCGCCTTGATTTCCTCAACTGTGACTTCGGGGTCGTACCCCAAGGGAACCGCGCCGTTCATCGTTTCACCGGGCGCCGCACGCTTCAGCGGATGATTCCGCGCCGGCACCGAATAGTGCGCTGTGCGCTGGAAAACGGTCAGATGCCTGGCTTGTTCGGCGATCAGCGGGATCGACTGTATAGCCGACGACCCCGTACCGATAATGCCGACGCGCTGACCCGAAAAGTCGACCGGCTCATGCGGCCAGGCGCCCGTGTGATAGGTCGGGCCCGAAAAACGATCGATGCCGTCAAATCTCGGCGTGTTGGGCGCGGACAAGCACCCAGTCGCCATGACGCAAACAGGCGCGACATATCGCTGGCGGTTGTCGGTATCCAGAATCCAAGCGCCACGCACCTCATCGAAGCGCGCTGCCGTAACACGCGTGTCGAAATCGATGTCGCGCCGCAAGTCGAAGCGGTCGGCGACATGGTCCGCATATCGCAATATTTCCGGTTGCGTCGCGTAATGCTCGGTCCAGTCCCATTCCTGCTCAAGGTCCGGGTCGAACTGATAGGAATATTGCACGCTCTCCACGTCGCAGCGCGCACCGGGATAACGGTTCCAATACCACGTCCCTCCAACCCCGCTGCCAGCTTCGATCACACGAGTCTTAAGGCCGAGACCCCGCAGGCGATGCAGCATGTACATCCCGGCAAAGCCGGCGCCCACCACCAAAGCGTCGAAGGCTTGCTCGTTTTGAGGCTCACGGCCATTGCCGTTGGGGCCACCACCTGTCCCAGTCATCCAATTTCTGTCCTAAGAGGCACTTCTCGCACGCCGGATGAACGGGACCTTAGCCGAAGCGGCCAAAAGCGAGAAGCAGCCTGCGGCACAAGCCTGGGCTGATAAAAAGGCGGCCGCCGGTGTGGACGGCGGCCGCGAGGTTGGTGCGAGGGGAGAATGGGCCGCGGGAACGGCCCAAAGTGTGGGAGCCGTGTGGCACAGGCTCCACTAGGCCGGCGAGTCGCTCGCCGGGGTCTCAGGATTCCTTCAATTCGGTCTCGTTCGAGGCGGCGTGCGTTTGTGTATCGGGGCGCGCCGCTTGTGGTGCTTCCCAGGGAGAAGTATCGCTATAGCCTTGCGTCCCGCCGGTCATTGCGACCGCCATGATTGTGCTGGCGTCAAAGGCGAAGGGGATGGCAAAGCGGGTCATGTGTTGGTCCTCTCGAAGGCGCCCGGCAGGCGCTTTGTGAAATCTGATGACCCTGTTCTAGGCCGCCTCAGCCGGCGCCGCTGTAAAGCGCCTCACCGGTCCACCGTGAAGTGGTTCACAAACTCACGCCGGCCACGGTCTCATGCCCAGGCCGCAGGTCTTACACCGTGATTGGCCCGGCCCATCACGAGCCAATGCAACTCGCGCACGGCTAATATCAAAGATAAAGCTGGCTAATTTCAGCCATTTCGGTTGCGGCAATCCAATAGCAAGAAAATAAAAAATTATGTTATTGCAATAACTTAAGATCTTCTTTTATGTCCATTCTTGGTACCTCCAAGGATACCGCTTGCAGGCATCGTTTCGATGAAGGTCGCCGTCATGTAAGCCGACATTGATCATGATGCCACTGCCCAGTGCGGTATCTCTCCACATCAGCCCATATTGGGTTACCCTAACGACTTGGGGCCGGCAAATCTGCCGGCGCCAACTTTTTTGACGCTACGGAACGTGCTTCGCACAATCCGTGAATGCACGACAAAGCGACCAGTAGGCTCGCGGCATGCCGGCGGCCTCGGCGATATGGCGCTGATGGTCGGTTCCGTCGTCACCGCGACACGCGCCGCAGGACTGCTTCACGCCCTCGGCCAGGTCTTGGGCCCCATGACGTCCTGGTAACGCGGACAAGCGCCTCATGTAGGGATCGCTTCTTGGGCATACCACCTATTGCGTTCATAGATTTCGCGTGACCGCACATTGTTCATGATGCCGGCCCACATTCATTCGCGGAATAGGTTCGAGTGCCGCACGCAAAGGAGATTACGATGACGAAAGGCAAAATTTTCGCAGCCAGTTTGATGGGGCTGTGTCTCACCACTGGTGTCACAGCGCATGCCGTTGAACTTGGCGAATACGCGGATGCCGACGACAAGACGCTCGAACAATGTCTCCAAGCGGCGCTTACCGTGTTCGGCGGCCAGGCACTCAATGTCGAGTACAAGTTCGAGGAAGGCGATCCGATCTACGATTTCGATATTCTTGGCGCCGATGGCATTCGGTGGGAGGTCGAGGTCAACGCCGAAAACGCGATGATCTGGGAAATTGAGCGCGAAGTCGAACTGACCGACCCGATGTTCACGAGCCAAGCAAAGATCAGCGAGCAAGACGCGATCAACACCGCGCTCGCGATGTTCCCCGGCGAAGTCGAGAGCGTCGAAGGCGGTATTGAGTCCGACGGATCAGCCGCGTACGAAATCGATGTCATTCTAGCCAGCGGCGGCGAAATGAACATCGAAGTCGATGCGGCGACCGGCAAGATCACCGAAGCCAATCCCGAATTGTGGGAAATCGGAGAGAACGAGTAGCCAGCGCGTTTAATGAAAAAAAGCGGCCGCCGGTGTGGGCGGCGGCCGCGAGGCTGGTGCGAGGGGAGAATGGGCCGCGGGGACGGCCCGAAGTGTGGGAGCTACATGTTGTAGCCCCCGACATAACCGGCAAAGATCTCGCCGGATTCCTTGGTCACTTTGGCGTGCGACGCATACGGCGCATATGTTTCGCTGTTCGGTCGTGTCGCGGCGGCTTCGTAACGGTTCATCACTCAGTCCTACCAACTTCACCCCGTGGGGCGACATGTGAAATCTGATGAGTGTGTTTTACGCGGTCGCCCGAGCTGCCGCTGTAAACCGTTTCACGGATTGATTGTGAAACACATCACACGTATCGAAGGGCCTTCGCGCCACGCCGAGCATCAAATCGAATGTCGACGCGCGGCCGGTCGCGCATCAGTGTGCACGACGTGTGATGGTTCTCGGGAATCTTATTGTGGTCCGCGTTGGAAACATCTTAGTTTGCTATCGAGATGTGCCGTCCCCGCGCAGCGCCGCAACATACGCGTCCAACGCTTCCAGGAGCGTTCGGCTTTCGTCTACGGTCTCGCGGGACTCGTTCGCAATCGTCGTTTGAGCCGCGAGTTCCATCATCGCCGCCGCGCCGTCGTGAAAAGCGCGCGTCACGCCTGCGGCTTCAAACGTTGCGGCAATTTCGCGCATCTCGCCCGCCCAGCGCGCCGCATCAAGCGGAATACGCGGCACCATACGCTCCATCGCTTCCAGTACAGCCGGCCGGCTTTCCTTGAGTTCCTGCAAATAGGGCTCGGTCATCCCCATGGCGTGCGCGACCGTCAATGTCGCGGCGTGGAGTGAAAACGTGCCTTTTGTCGCGCTTGCATAGATCATCTTCAAAGCCGAGGCTCGACCGATCTCGGCGCCCAGGCGACGCACGATGATGCCCTGTCCGTCGAGTGCTTCGATGGCCGAAACATCTGGCCCGCTCACATAGAAGCGCGTTCCGCCTTTCTCCCGCACCGGATTCCGGCCGATGATTCCGGCGTCGATGAATTGCGCGCCCGCCGCTTCGATCACGGCGCCGATCCGACGCTCCGTGTCCGGTGCAACGGCATTGCAATCCGCATATACAGGGCGCGCATTGGCGGCCATCATCGCCGCACCGAATCGCTCCGCCTGACCAAGCGCCGCTTCCGGCGGCAAGATCGACATCACCAGATCGGACTCGCGCGCGACATCCTCGAGTGACGCCAAATCCTCGATGTCCGCGGCCGCTGAGAGGCCCTGCGTCCGTAAGCTCCGTCCGCCCAAACAGGTGACAACGCGCCTCCCATTGTCGCGAAATACGCGGCCGCAGCCATGCCCCATGTCGCCCGGCATCAAGATGCCAATCGTCTGAACGTTCATGCCGTACGTTCAACCGACAAATGATCACCGAGCAGTCCCACGGTCGCTTGCCGCAACTGTTCACGTGCCCCCGCGACATAGGCCTGATCGTTCGCGCGTGTCT
>JANQOH010000066.1 GCA_028289725.1 Alphaproteobacteria bacterium | reverse complement strand
TCGGCGCCATCGACACGGCCGGCAAAATCAATATGAGCGAATGCCTGCAGTGCTTCGACTGTCAGGTCGACTATTTCGACGACCAGCTCTGCCCGCCGCTCATCACCCGCCAACGCAAACTCGCACGCTGCGCCCCCGCCCCGGTCGGTCTTTAAGAATGGTTGGGATTAGTCTCGGGTCAACGTGCAGTGTGGGCGTTGCCATAAGCGTTCGAGGTAGCGGCCGAGATTGGGTAGATCTCCGTTCAATTCGGCGCGGCGGCCCCAATTCACCGTGTAGCCAACAATAATGTCGGTCACCGAAAACCGGTTCTCGACCAGATAGTCGTCGGCCGCGAGCGCCTTGTCCACGACCGCCGCGGCGCGCTGATAGGCTTCCGCGTTTTGTTTGAACACCTCCGGCACGCGTTCCTCTTTCGGCAGCACGAAGCGATTGCGCGCCGAACTCCACAGCCACGCCTCCATCTGCGTCAGCGCGAAACTCACCCATTGGTCGTGCAGCGCCCGCGCCCAGGTCCCCGGCTTGGCGATCAAATTCGCCTCGGGGGCGTTGTCGGCGATATAGGTGGCAATCGCCGCGGATTCGATCAGCGGCTGGCCGTCGATCACCGCCGCCGGCAACATTTTCATCGGATGGACAGACTCAAGCTCGCCGCGTGCTTCGCCTTTGAGGCCGGCCGGGGCGGATTGGTATTCCATGCCGGCTTCCAGCAAGGTCCATTTGCACCGCACCGACCGCGACCCGTCCGCCTCAAACAATCGAATATCCACCATTTTGATCACCTCCTTCGGCACGTGCTGATCGTATTCAATGTTCGATTATGATTGCTGGTCGCCGCCACGAAACTCGACACAACCGATCAGCTTCGACGTTGTGACAGATGAGCTACGAGGCGGCCTTCACCCTATTTGACTAAGCTGTCTCCTCGATTTGAACATATCGAAGAGCCAGCAACAGCGCCGCAATGGCGCACATCCACGCCGACACGATGCGAAGTCCCAGGGTCACCCACTTCGCGTCAATTCGCTCGGGGAAGGCAACTTGAGCGAGGCTGAAGACGTAAAGGACGAACAAATTTGCGCCAACAAGCGAACCGAGGACGGTGATAACGCGATCCCGTGTCGGACCGGGGTCCGGTAAGGAAATCAAGCCGATCAGAAGGCCGCCAGCGGCCACGACAAATGCCGCCGCCAAGAACAAGCGGCCGGGCGCCAAAGCGACCAATAAGGTCGCCCCGACCGTCACGGCCAACATCACGCCGTCTATGCCGGCAATTCCCCCGCCAAATACAAGGCCGACCAGCATTGCAAGGGCGAAGGGGCCCGCCAGCCAGACATAGCGCTCGCTGGAAAAGCTGCCGACGAGGGCCCCGACGGACAGCATAAGGAGGGCTGGTGCGGGCTCCGAGAACGGGTGGATCAGGCCGGTATAGAAACCCTCAATGCCAGGGAGCGCACCATGTGCATGCACTTGCGTCGGCGCCAATACGAGCGCCAACGTCAGCCATGACAGCCGCCTCATGCGGGGTGTCAGGCCCAGCCGGCGAGAAACGCTATGCCAGCAAGAGAAATCACGCCGCCTGCCCCTCGTACCGCGGCGCGGCCGCCGGGCCATTTCACGAGCAATCCGAACGCAATGCCGATGAGATGGAGAAGGCCCGTGGAAATTACGAAGCCGACCACGTAGCCGAGAGCGTCCGCGGTCGCAGGCAACTCCGCGCCGTGGGCATACCCATGGAAGATCGCAAAGACCCCGACCAAACCGCCAGCCATCCACAATGGCGGTTTCGCCGCGAAAACAATCATCGCACCGAGCACGACGGCCGATAGCGCGATCCCGGTCTCCACGCCCGGGACCGGCAGGCCAAGGACCCCGAGAATGGCGCCGAACGCCATAACGAGCGGGAATACGACCGGAAGGATCCAAATTGCCGGGCGGCCAAGGAAGGCGCCCCAGAGGCCCACCGCGACCATGGCCGCAACGTGGTCCCAACCAAGAATTGGGTGCGTGAAACCGCTCACGAAGCCGCCGCCAAAACCGTCTCCGGTATGGGCAAACGCGTGCTCCGCCTGTAGCAGACCGATCAGTAGGATGGCCGCTCCAAGCGGCAGGGCCCTAAGGAAGCTTTTCATGGCAAGACGCCTCAGAATAGGAGATCCGAAAAAGACAGTTTTCTTGGTCGACGAAGCGTAGCCAGAGTGTCGTTCTCTGTCGAGAGGACGTCGGAAAGCAAGCGATTTGCGCCGGATCCGTGGCGGATTTGTTGTCCTTGGCGCCACCGGTACCTTGGTCACGATACGCGTCAGAAAGCGACAAAAAATGCGTCGCGGCGTGGACTGCACAGATCGCCGGCTCAGGCGGTCCGCAAGCCATAGTGCTCGACCACGCTCGCCTGGATTATGCTGGCGTGCAGGGTCAGAAGGACGATGCGGGCATCCAAGGTGTCACCGGCCTCGACGGCGGCGGCTAAGCGATGTTCCACGGACTCCGTAAGGCCTGAATTGTTGCACTGGGTAAACTCTGGCTCACCCAAAATGCAG
>JANQOH010000057.1 GCA_028289725.1 Alphaproteobacteria bacterium | reverse complement strand
GCTCGCCAACGGCATGGTGGTGCTCGGCCTAATGATCCAAATGCGCGCCGGTTTGGTGTCGTTCGGACAAGCGCTCTATTACGGTCTCGGCGCGTATGGCGCGGCGATGGCGGGCACGTTCTGGGGCGTGCGCGATGTGTTCCTGCTGTTGGTCATCGGCGTCTTGGCGGCGGCGATCGTTGCCGTCGTTCTCGGCTTCTTGCTGGCGCGCTATCGCGGCATCTTCTTCGCCATGCTCAGCCTGGCCTTTTCGATGATTTTGTTCGGACTGTTGGTGAACAGCGCCGCGCTTGGCAGCACCGACGGCTTCGGTGTGGCGGCGCCGACGTTCCTCGGCTACGAGCCCGCCGGCGACTCGCGCTTGACGCTGACGCTCTATGGCTTCGTCGCACTGCTGACATACGCGGTGGCGTATGCGGCGCACCGCTATCTCAATTCGACGATGGGTTACATCGGCGAGGCGATCCGTGAGAACGAGGTGCGGGTCGACTATCTGGGCGCGTCGCCCAAGCGTGCGATCCATGTCAAATATGTCATCGCGGCGTCGGTGTCCGGCATGGGCGGCGTGCTCACAGCCTTGCTGATCGGCCACGTCACGCCGGAAGACTTTGTGTACTGGACCAAGTCCGGCGAGTTCGTGTTCGTCGCCATTCTAAGCGGCACCGGCAATGTCGCCGCGCCCTTTATCGGGTCCATGATTTTCGAACTGGTCCGCACCTACGCGCTGCAATATGCGCCCGATTTCTGGCAGATGCTGCTCGGCGCGACGCTGCTACTGGTAATCCTGTTCCTGCCCGGCGGTGTTTGGTCGGTATTCCGCCTGACGCGGGGGAAGCGCTGACATGGCGGCGGTTCTCTCAGCCCAAGCACTTGAGAAACGCTTCGGCGCTGTCGTCGCGGCGAGCGACGTTTCGGTAACAATCAATAGTGGCGAACGCGTTGGCGTGATCGGCGCGAACGGCGCCGGCAAGACCACCTTCGTCAATCTGGTAACCGGATATCTAAAACCGGATTCCGGCACCATTCATCATAATGAGCATGAGATTACCGGGCTGGATCCGCGCCGCATTATGCGCCTTGGCGTGCATCGCTCATTTCAGATCCCGCAGATCTTTCCCGAGCTCACCGTGTTCGACAACATGCTGGTGGCGCTCGGCGTTGCCGGAAAAACTCGGTTCAGCGTCTGGCGCTCGCTGCTCAATCCGGAAATCGCCGAAAGCGCGGACGAAGTCCTTCAACGCTTTGGCATCGAGGACTACCGGGATCAAGTCGCCGGCAAACTGCCCCAAGGCGTGCGCAAGCTGTTGGACATTGCCATGGCGATGGTCGGCGACACTTCGATGTTGTTGCTGGACGAACCGACCAGCGGCATCAGCGCCGACGAGAAGGGCGGGGTGATGGACACTATCATGGCCGTGCTCGATGCGGCGAATATGACGGTGATGTTCGTCGAGCACGACATGGAAGTCGTCGAACGCTACGCGCCGCGGGTGATCGCGTTCTATGACGGCCGGGTGATCGCCGATGGCCCAACCGCCGAGGTGCTCGCCGATGCCGATGTGCGCACGCATGTGATCGGCCCTGAATTGCACAGGCGTGGGTAAGGCGATGCTGTCAGTCAACAATCTGAGTGTCTCGATCGCCTCGGCCAGCATCCTAGAGGGTGTCGCGTTGGATGTGCGTCCCGGCACGTTGACCGGTTTGATGGGGCGAAACGGGGCCGGCAAGACCACGTTTATGCGCAGCGTGATGGGGCTCATCCCGGCGCAAAGCGGCGTGATCCGATTTCAAAACGACGATTTGGCGCCGCGTCCGGCGCATGTCCGCGCCGGCTTGGGCATCGGCTATATGCCGGAAGATCGGCGGCTGGTTCCGGAACTCACGGTTCAGGAAAACGTCATGGTGCCCGCCTGGGCGTGCAAGCTGAGCGATGTCGACCAGCGATTGGCGTCGATTTACAAACTCATGCCCGAGGTCGAGGGCTTCGCCGGACGCAAGGCCATGCAGCTATCCGGCGGCCAGCAAAAACTGGTCGCCTTGGCGCGGGCGCTGGTGCCCGGCACGCAGCTCGTGCTGCTCGATGAGCCGTTCGAGGGCGTGGCCCCGGCGCTCGCCCGCCGCCTGGTCGAGGTGCTCTCGCGCCTCAAGTCCCAGGGCCTGTCCGTCCTTCTGTCCGAGTCGGACTCAACGCATTCGTCGGACTTGATCGACGATCTCTACGTGATCGAACGCGGCCGGGTGCAAAAGGGCGCGGTGGCCGAGGCCGGCACCTAGATCGAATTTTCTTGCGTCCATCGGCGTCCTGGCGCGTCTTATTGGGTAAAGCACTCACCCAAGGAGACGAGCCATGCGCGTTCAACTGGCGCTCAATGTCCGCGATATCGACGAAGCGGTCGCCTACTACTCGAAGATCTTTCAGGCGGAACCGCACAAGCGGCGGCCGGGCTACGCGAACTTCGCGATCAACCAACCACCGTTGAAACTGGTGCTGTTTGAGAACCCGAATGCGGACGAAAGGCTCAATCACCTCGGCGTCGAGGTGTTCGATCCGGATCAAGTGGCCGAAGCCGAAGAACGCTTGACCGCGGCAGGGGTCCTCGACGAAATCGAAGAGGAAACCGTCTGCTGCCATGCGACACAGAATAAATTATGGTCGCACGAGCCGCAGGGCCTGCGCTGGGAATGGTACCATATCACCGACGACACGCCGGATGGTTTGCCGTTGGTCCCCGAAGCGGCATCGGCGGATGCCGAACAAGGCGCGTGCTGCGCCTGATCGAGGCAAGCCGATGACGACCCAAGCAACCTTGAATGCGTCGGCTTGGAAGGCGATGGAGACGCGCCTGCGCGACTATGTGCGCCGGCGCGTCGAACCGGGTGCGGTCGACGATGTGGTGTCGGCGATCCTGCTCCGCCTGGTGCGCCACAAGGCCGAACTTGGCTGCGCTCGCTCGCCGTCCGCTTGGATGCTGCGGGTCGCGTCCAATGTGATCGCCGATCATCATCGCCGGCGCGCCGCCGAGGCGCGCGCATTGGCGCGTGCGGCCCTTGAGCCCCAGGACGAAATCGCCCCCGACCACGAAGAGCTCGCCTCTGCAAACGCCGACATTGCACAGTGTCTCGTGCCAATGATCAAAGATTTGTCGCCGGCCTACGCCGAGGCTCTGCAATTAGTCGATCTTGAAGGGCTCAGCCAAGCCGAAGCCGCGCGCCGCCTCGGCCTGTCGACGTCTGGCATGAAGTCGCGGGTCCAACGCGGACGCGCCAAGCTGAAGGAGGCGCTGCTCCGCTGTTGTACGTTCGAACTCGACCGCCGCGGCGGCGTTATTGATTACGCGCCGCGTTCGCTGCGGAATTGATGAGGTAATAGAAATACGTCCCCCAGGCCTCTCTGACGCAAGTGGTGTATGGGAGCGTTGCGTCGCTCGTCGATACGTACCCCTTTCGCACGAGTTCTGCGGCGGTCAAAACGCCAAGGAATGACACGATTTCGCCAAGTGTGCCGCCTTTTTCCCCATCTAGGATGTCGATTGGCCCAGCCTCTATGTACTCGGCGGGCAAGCTAAAATCCGTTAGAGCGGTCGAGTTGCACTCGCCGTCCTCTGGTGAAATGGAAAACCCTTCCCACGGGGAAAACGTTCCCGGTATCGTCGGATTAGAAACGACGAATTTGACAGTTGGTGTTTCGTCGTTGTCAGGGACGACCCCGAAATAGACCGGCATTCCATAAAGCTCGTCACTGGTGTTCGCTTCGCATCCCACCAAGGCCGTGAAACTTGCGAACAGGATTGCGAAACCAATCGACGGCATGCTCCCGAAAGCCTGTTTCGGGCCGCATTTTTCAGTTTTCCGCCCACGATTAAGGGCAAGGCGAGTAAACAGATACATCCGCATAACAAATTGTTGTAGTGATTGGGACATAACACAACTATTGAGACTTATACCAAGTCGCCGACAACTAACACAGCGCGACTCGCCCCAGTAATGCCAAGCCACTCAAACACCGCGAACATTTGCGCTTTCCCGTTCGAGGTAGGTGCGCGCGGCGAGAATCGTCTTTAAGTTTCCGCCTCCGATTGACGGGACAGAGGGGAAACCGCCATGGGACTCGTGACCGAGGTCATTCTGCCGCTTGCGCTGGCGTTCATCATGTTTGCGCTCGGGCTTGGGCTGACGTTCGACGACTTCGTTCGCGTCGCGAAGCAACCCCGCGACTTTTTGGTCGGCGCCGTCTCGCAAATTGTGCTGTTGCCTTTGGTGGCGTTTGCGCTTGTCAGCGTATGGCCGCTCGAACCGGAGTTGGCGCTGGGCGTCATGATCATCGCCGCCGCGCCCGGTGGCGTGACATCGAACATCCTGACCGCCTTCGCGCGCGGCGACGTGGCGCTTTCCATTTCGCTCACCGCGGTGATCAGTCTGCTGTGTGTTTTGACGATTCCGCTGATTGTTGTGTTCGCCTATGGCCAGTTCATGTCCGGCGCGGTCGGCGAGGACATTTCGGTCGCCAAGACGGCGGTCAGCGTATTCGTCATCGTCACCGTGCCGGCCTTGCTCGGCATGATCGTCCGGCGTTTCGCCGAAAAATTCGCACTTGGGTTCGAGCCGATTGCGCGCAAAGTCTCAACGGCCTTGTTTGTCCTGGTTCTGGCGGGTGCGATATATGCCGAACGAGCCAATATCGTCGACTATTTCGCCCGTGCCGGTTTGGTCACGCTGGTGCTCAATGTCGCCATGATGGCGCTCGCATTCTGGCTGGCGCGGCTTTTCGCAACCGGCCTGCGTCAACGCATCGCCATTTCGATCGAGTGCGGCCTGCAAAACGGCACCTTGGCGATCGCGGTTGGCACGCTTCTGTTCGGCGGCGGCGCCGTGCTGGTGCCGGCGGCGACATACAGTCTCATCATGTTTGGCACGGCGCTTGTGTTTATCGCGTTTTTGCGCCGACACCTCCCAATTGACGGCCAGTGCGGTGCGGAGCCAGTCGGCTGAACGCCGCATATCGGTGCCGCTTCGGAGCGCGAGTTCGATCGAAATAAAACCACACTATTTAAGGGTATTACGCCGAACTTCTTTGGTTGGAAATCAGCATTTTCTCCAGCGCTCGAACGTGGTAAATGCGGCGTCGATTGCACCGTGATAGGGTCCGGTTTCCGCAGTGCGTTGGAGAGATGATTTGCCGCCCAAGCTAGATCGCCGGCTTTCTGTCGCGCCGATGATGGACCGGACCGATCGTCACGATCGGTTCTTCTTGCGTCGGATCACGCGGCGGACGCTGCTTTACACCGAGATGATTTCGACCGGTGCCTTGCTGCACGGCGATCAGGCACGGCATTTGCGGTTTGATGAAAGCGAACATCCCGTGGCGCTTCAGCTTGGCGGCAGCGACCCGGACGATTTGGCGCGGTGTGCCGAGATCGGATCGGCTTGGGGCTATGACGAAATCAATCTCAACGTCGGGTGTCCGAGCGACCGGGTGCAGCGGGTCCGCATGGGCGCCTGCCTGATGGCGGAGCCGACGCTTGTGGCGGCATGTGTCCGCGCCATGCGGCGCGCGAGCGGAAACCCGATCACCGTCAAAACCCGTATCGGCATTGACGACCAAGAGGATTACGCGTTCCTGCGGCGCTTCGTCGAAACGGTTGCGGACGCTGGCTGCGCCACCTTCGTCATTCACGCCCGCAAGGCGCTGTTGTCCGGCCTGTCGCCAAAGCAAAATCGGGAAATCCCGCCGCTCGACTATCCGCGCGTCTACCGTTTGAAGCAGGATTACCCGGACTTGGAGATTGTCCTGAACGGCGGGGTTCAGGATTTGGCGGAAACGTGCGCGCATTTGGAGCATGTTGACGGTGTGATGATCGGCCGGGCGGCCTATGAGAATCCGTACATGTTGGCCGCGGCGGATGAAGCGATTTTCGGCGAGCTATGCGATGCGCCGGCCCGGCATGATGTTGTCGCGGGGATGTTGCCCTATATCGACCGCGAAACGGCCGCCGGTGTGCCCTTGCACAGTGTGACCCGGCATATGTTGGGTTTGTTCAAGGCCCGGAGCGGCGGACGCGCCTGGCGCCGGCATCTGGGCGAGTCCGCGCGCCAAGCGGGCGCGGGCAGCGACGTTGTGCGCGCCGCGGCCGAACTGGTCGCACAAGACGGCACGTAAGCACG
>JANQOH010000050.1 GCA_028289725.1 Alphaproteobacteria bacterium | reverse complement strand
GTCTCCGTGAACCACGCGAAGGCCGAGACGCCTCCGGCAAACACCAGCAAGGGCAGCAGTATCTTGAAAAACAAGCTCACAAGCGCCTTCCCTTCCCGCCAATCTCCTTAAATAAGCCCGTCTCGCCCGTCATTCAAACGTTCGATCGTCAAGAACCTAATCGCGACTTGTGTCAAAACTGTGCCGCAGTCGCGCCAAACTGTCGCAAAAGCCGCTTGAACCGGGGATTAACGGGCATTGGCGGTCGCACCGATCAAGTGTTGTGCTAGGTCACCTTGTCATCAGACAGCTCTGTTGAATGTCGATTAGCTATTTCGAATTCAATGAATACCCCTCGGCAAAATCCCGAAAATTCTGAGGTCGAAGCATTTGCAACGAATGATTGCATTATCATCGGCTTGGCAATAGACCGATTTGTAAAGGGTAAGGTTAGGGGATTGGGCAAGCCATAAATGCTCATCGAAAAAGTCGCAGTACAAAATTTCCGGTGTTTTGGCGACAAAGCTTGCGAGGTGTCCCTGAACGACGGAGTTACGGCCCTGGTCGGCGAAAACGGTGTAGGGAAAACCGCTTTTCTTGAGGCGTTGAAAAAATTGTTCTCGCCCCTAGCGGCCGACCGCCGGATAACACGTGATGATTTTCATTTTGGCCCTGAAGAGGAAGAAGAAGACGTTTCTAATCGAGAGATGTCGATCGACGTGTTCTTTGCATTCCCTGAATTGGCCAAAGACAACGATTTACCAGGATATTTGGCGCAAATTGGAGATTTCACATTTTCAAGCACTCCTGGATCTACGCTCAAAGCGCGTTTGCGATTGGAAGCCACATGGGTCCCCGAAAGCGAGTTCAGGGACGAAGTTGAGTCCCAATTATACTGGCTAAAAACCGAGGAAGACGTCGATTTTGGGCCAGAATCTGTGGACAAACTTGCGGTTTCGAGGGCTGCGACAGATTTAATCAGGATGCGTTATATACCTGCAACGCGGGATGGCGGAGCAGTCACACGTGTAGCGCTTGCCGAATTGTTGCGACGTATCGAGCGAAGCGCTGATTGGGACGATAACACTCGCTCCGAGTCATCCGCCGCCGCAACGGAGCTTGAGAATAAGCTGCGATCAACACCCGCATTCACTTGGTTACGACACGAGCTCCAGGGTTTGTGGCGACAGTTGCATAGCGATCGATATTTTCAGAATCCGGATATCTCCGTAGTAGCAAGGGAATTCGATAAGCTCATACGTGAGCTTGAACTAGTTTTCGAGAGAGCCCCCGGTGGCGGCGTTCGTCGTCTAGAGGAGCTGAGCGAGGGTTTGATCTCGTTACTCTATTTTGCGCTCTCGACAACTTTATACAGACTAGAACGAAGCATCTCCCTTGAGAACGCGGACGACCGCCCGCAAGGATTTAGTACACTGGAAATTGCTGCACCAGCTCTTACAATATTCGCGGTTGAAGAACCCGAGAACCATTTGTCCCCATTCTACCTCCCGCGTTTGATCGAACTGCTGAACGAGCTCTCAAAAGATCACCGAGGATGTTCAATTGTAACAAGCCATTCGGCGGCAATTCTAAGACGCGTGCATCCCTCGCAGGTAAGGCATTTTCGACTGGGGAACGACGGCGAGACGCGCGCGCGTGCAATCTCGGTACCGGCAGATGACACCAAAGCGGAGAAGTATATCCGCCAAGCAGTACTCGCGCACCCCGAACTCTACTTTGCGAAGTTGGCGATTTTGGGCGAAGGTGACACGGAATCCTTGGTCATTCCCGCAGTCGCAGACGCGATGGGCGTGCCACTGGACCCTTCCTTCGTGGCGTTCGTACCCCTAAACGGCAGGCACGCAAACCATCTGTGGCGGCTGCTGGACGAACTAGAGATACCGTACCTCACATTGCTGGATTTGGACGCGGGCAGAAAAGAAGGCGGGCCTGGTAGGATCCGCGACGCACTGAATTGGATCCAGATAGCAAGTGGTACGATTACGGGGCTAGAAGACTATCTGGACCAGCTTAGCAAGATCGATGTCACAAAGTCAGGCGCATTGAAAGAGATGCAGTCGCTCCTAACCTGGCTTGAAGAAAAAGGCGTCTTCTATTCCGCGCCATTGGATTTGGATATGGCAATGCTGCGAGCGTTTCCGACCGCATATGAAGTCGGAGAAGACCCAGGCCTTCTCGACAAGGATCGTGACGCGCTTCTCGAGAAGGTTTATGGCAAACAAGGACATCCGAGCGTGGCAAAGTCAGACGATTTAGGGTGCTCCGACGCAGAACTCATAGCGTATCGGGCACATTTTAAGGCTCGGTCGAAGCCCACAAGCCATATGGAAGCGCTCTCACAATTGTCGCCCAAACAGTTGCAGTCAAGCTCGCCAAACGTGTTAACGCGGCTTGTCCACGCGGCTCGTAGGCTTCTCCCATATGACGAAACGGAAGAATGAAACTAAAAGGAATTCCGAAGGCTGAGTGGAGTTCGTCTCCGGGAATCGTGCTTTCCCAGAGTGGAATAGAAATTGTTCAGTCTGAAGAAAATCTCGCTGTTATGGCCGGGCCGGGAGCGGGAAAAACCGAACTGCTTGCTCAACGTGCAAGTTTTCTTCTTCAAACCGGGCTTTGCCCACCTCCTCGACGCATACTCGCTATCAGTTTCAAAGTTGACGCGGCGGCTAACCTCCGCAGTCGCGTGCAACAGCGCTGCGGAAGCGAACTCGCGGCTCGATTAAATTCTCTCACATTTGATTCTTTCGCGAAGGGTCTATTGGACAGATATCGCCGCGGAATAGACAAAACGTGGCGTCCAAATGCAAACTATGATGTTGGATTTCCGAGACCTGCGGATTGGGAGGAATTTATTACTTCGCTTGCTAATGATGAAGAAAATATTTCGACATCGAATGAGCTGCGAGCCATTCAACCAAATGATTTGGAAAGAAGACATGCGCCTCGCCTACCACCAACAAAAAGGCTAACGGATGTTGAGCCGGATACCGCTTTTGGAATTGCGATTGTAGCTTGGTGGAAGGCTGCACTGTTCGCCAGAAATCAAATTACATTCAGAATGATCCGGCGCCTCGCGCAACTGATTGTCGAAGCGAATCCCGAAGTGCGGAATCTTTTACTTGCTACGTATTCCCACGTATTTCTCGATGAGTTTCAAGACACAACATCCGACCAATACGATCTCCTCACGGCTATCTTTAAAGGTAGAAACAGCGTAGTGACTGCTGTGGGGGACGTTCGGCAAGCGATCATGGGTTGGGCAGGCGCTAAACCAAAAATATTTGAGTCATTTGAGAAGGATTTTGACGCTAGGACGGTTCCACTACTTGTAAACCATCGATCGAACTCGGCGATTGTGCATCTCATAAATGAATTCAGACAATCACTGTGGCAAGACGCTGAACCGATTGAATGCGCGCGGCGCGACGAAGAAATTCCTCCGCATCCAATTGGACGAAGAAGGTTCGCGGATC
Source organism: Alphaproteobacteria bacterium (assembly GCA_028289725.1). Taxonomy (GTDB): domain Bacteria; phylum Pseudomonadota; class Alphaproteobacteria; order UBA7887; family UBA7887; genus JAKZSU01. The sequence goes on along the minus strand of JANQOH010000050.1, from coordinate 7,832 downwards.
AAGAAACAGAAGCTGAGTTTCTTGCCGATTTCATCTACCGGGAAGTAGATAATGGCCAACGAATGCCGGAAGACTTCGCGCTCTTGGTTCGAGTTTTTGCAGATCAACTTGAAAAACGACTAAGGCAAGAATTTGTCAAAAGAGGACTCGTGCTGAGAAACGAGGCTCGGACACTGACGAACTTCACCATACAAGATATCGTGAAAGAACCGCTATTTGATTATCTTATTGCAATACTGAAACTTGCGGTCCGAGTTCAAGATGGACTACCGTTTCAGGCAGCCGAAAGCTTCTTAGCAAATGTCCAAGGAGTCGATCTAAGCAACGCCCGCGATTCTTCAAAGATCCATCGCGAGTTTAGAAATACGGTGGAAATAATTAGAGAAACAATAGGCGAAACCCGGCCGCCGGATTCGGACATTCCGCAGCTTTTGAGTTCTCTTTTTGAGAGTATTCCGGCCAATGAATTGATGAATTCCACGCCTTCACTCGCGCAAGTTGATCGATACAATCAATTTCTTGCATCTTTCGATTTGTTCTTTCGCGAGAATACTAAAGACGCTGATTCCTGGCGGGATGTAGTGGATCTATTGGAAGGGCGTGGACAGGTGCGTTTGATGACGATCCACAAGAGCAAAGGTCTCGAGTTTCACACAGTCTTCTTTCTCGATCTGCATGACGGAAGTTGGTTTTCAACTGGCGAAGGAGAGCAGAACAGCTTCTTCGTTGCACTCTCCCGAGCTCGTGAACGTGTCTATTTCCTCAACTCGGATGTACACCAAGGATCCCATCGTTTGGCCGAGTTCAACAAAGTGTTGCGTGCCGCCGGCGTTCCAACGATGAATTGAAACCGCTTGCCTTATGTCGAGTTCGCAGACTGCACGATTCGAACCTGATTAAGAGCATTTCCTGTCTGCCCCTGGCTCGCCAAAAAAAGCGCCTGTGTGTAGGCGTTCAGCCCTTCTCCTGCAAGCAACTGGCCCGTCGAAACGGTCTCTACGAGTCGCCCTGTCTTCATCACCGCGATTTGATCGCACAGGCGCGCGGTGACGGCGAGGTCGTGGCTGACCAGCAGGAGTGTGAGATTGTGAGCGGCGCGTAGGTCGGCGAGCAAGGTGAGAATTTCGGATTGGGTCGAGACATCGAGAGCCGACGTTGGTTCGTCGAGCAATAGGATGCGCGGTTCGAGCATGAGGGTACGCGCGATGGCGACGCGCTGGCGCTGGCCGCCGGAAAGCTGGTGCGGGAAACGAAAGCGCAAGGCCGCGTCCAGGCCGACTTGATCAAGGGCGCGTGCGATGCGCCCCTCTTGGTCCGTGATGCCGCGAACACGCAACGGCTCGGCGAGGGCGTCAGCGACAGTTTGGCGCGGGTGCAGCGAGCCATACGGATCTTGGAACACCATCTGGACGCGGCGCGCGGCATCGCGGGGTTTGAGCGCGCGACGATCCGCGCCATCGATGCGGATGCGCCCCTGCCACCCGCCGATCAAACCGGCGACCGCGCGCAAGATGGTGGTTTTGCCGCAGCCCGACTCGCCAACCAGCGCCCACGCCTCGCCCGCGCCGATGGTCAGTGAGACATCGCGCACGGCCGCGACGGTTTGACCGCCGCGCGAATAGGATACCGAAAGATTTTCGATTTCGATCATAGGGGCGCGCCGGCCGAATCGAGACGCGGTTGCACAGCCAACAAATGCCGCGTGTATGGATCTTTGGCGTCACCGGCCGCGAGCGCGGCGCCTGTCGCCTCCTCCACGATCCTGCCCGCGCGCATCACCAGGACACGGTCACAGAAGCGCGCGACCAAACCGAGGTCGTGGCCGATCATCAGCAAGCCCATGCCGCGCAGGCGCTGTTGTTCGGCCAAGACATCGAGAACTTGCTCGCGCGCCATCACATCGAGCGCCGAGGTCGCTTCGTCTGCAACAAGAAGTTCGGGCCCGGGCGCCAGCATCATCGCGATCATGGCGCGTTGGGCGAGCCCGCCGGAGAGCTCGTGCGCATAGGCGCGCCACACACGTTCGGGATCGGCGATGCGCACAGATGCCAAGAGCGCGATGCCGCGTGCCTCGGCCTGCCGCGTATCGAGATCAGTGTGGGTCGCGAGTGTTTCGGCGATTTGCGCGCCAACGGTCATCACCGGGTTGAGCGCGTGACGCGGATCTTGAAGGATCATCGCCATGCGTCGGCCGCGCAGCGCGCGGCGCGCCGCCGGCGGCATGGAAAGCAAATCTCCGCCTTCGAATGCAAGTTTGCGGGCTGAGACCTCGGCCGAGGGCGGCAGCAAGCCGAGCAACGCGCGGCCAATGGTCGACTTTCCCGCGCCCGACTCACCGACCACGCCGAGCCGCTCGCGGCCCAAGGCGAAACTGATATCGGTGACCGCCTTGGCCGCGCCGCGTCGCGAGCGGAAGGCGATCGTGAGGCCCTCGACCTCGACTAAGGGTCTGGCGTTCGCGTCCGTCATGCCCGAGGGTCCAAAACGTCGCGCAAGCCATCGCCGAGCAGGTTGAAGCCCAGGCTCACAATGACGATCGCCGCGCCAGGCACCGCGACCAACCACCATTGATCGAACAGATACGGCCGTCCCGCGGCGATCATGGCGCCCCATTCCGGCGCCGGCGGCTGCGCACCGAGGCCGAGAAAGCCGAGCCCGGCCGCCGTCAGGATGATGCCCGCCATGTCGAGCGTGACGCGCACGATCAGCGAATTGAAGCACATGGGCATGACCTGGCGGCGCACGATACGCCATGCCGGTGCGCCTTGGAGACGCGCCGCCGCGACATAATCGGCGTTGCGCACCACGAGCGCCTCCGCCCGCGCGACGCGGGCATAAACCGGCCACGATGTAACGGCGATGGCGATCACCGCGTTCTCGATTCCGGGACCAAGCGCGGCGGCCAGCGCGAGCGCCAGAACGAGCCGCGGAAACGCCAGGAAGATGTCGGTGAGCCGCATCAACGCGGTGTCCAGCCAGCCGCCGGCATAGCCCGCCACCGCCCCCAACACGAGCCCGATCGGCGCGGCGATCACGGCCACCAGGATCACGATGAACAGCGTGATCCGGCTGCCATAGATGATCCGTGACGCCAGATCCCGGCCAAGCTCGTCCGTGCCCAGCCAATGGCCCGCGCTTGGTGGCGCGAGCCTGTGATCGAGGTCGAGCGCATCCGGCGTATAGGGTGCAAGCCAAGGCGCAAATGCCGCGCACACCAACAGCGTGGCGATGATCAAAAAACCGATCACCGCGAGCGGATTGCGCGCAAACGTGCCAACGCCGTAGTAAATCCGGCCAAGCCGCGCTTGCAGCGCCGAGGCGGGCCGGTCGCTGGCCAACCAAGTGGTCAGCCCTTCTGCCATGCCACCCTCGGATCCAGCAGAGCATAGACCGCATCCGCGATCAGATTGAGGCCAAGAAACACCGCGCCGATGACGATCGTGCTGCCGAGCACGGCGTTCATGTCCGCGCTCAGCAAGGAGTTGGTGAGATAGCTGCCGAGGCCCGGCCAAGCAAAAATCGTTTCGGTCAACACCGACCCTTCGAGAAGCCCGCCGTAGGATAAAGCGATGACGGTCACCAAGGGCACCGCCGCGTTGCCCAAGGCGTGGCGCCAGACCACGCGCCGTTCCGACAGGCCCTTTGCTCGGGCCGCCAAGATGTACTCCTGGCTCAACTGATCGATCATGAAGCTGCGTGTCATCCGCGTGATGTAGGCCATTGAATAAAGGCCCAAAACGGCGGCGGGCAGCACGAGATGCGACAGCGCGTTTCGAAATATCGTCCATTCGCCAGCGATTGCCGCGTCGATGACCATAAATCCCGTCGCGGTCGGCACGACATCTTCGTAAAACACCGCGATGCGGCCCGGCCCTGCCGCCCAGCCCAGCGCGCCGTAAAAGACGATCAACAAGATCATGCCGAGCCAAAACGCCGGCGTTGAATAGCCGAGCAAGGAGATCACGCGCAGCACATGGTCGGGCCAACGGTCGCGGTGCACCGCCGCCATTACGCCGGCGGGAACGCCGGTCAATGCGCCAATGATGATTGCGATGGTGGCAAGTTCGATGGTCGCCGGGAAATAGCGGGCGATGTCGTCGATGACGGGCCGCGCGGTGACCACGCTGACGCCAAAATCGCCTTGAACGACGCCGGTCAGATACAGCCAGAACTGAACCGGTATCGAGCGGTCGAGACCCATCGCGATACGCGCCGCCTCGTACGTATCGGCGGACGCTCGGTCGCCGACTACGGCCAGAACCGGGTCAATTGGGATGACCCGGCCGATCACAAAAGTGACAAGCAACAGGCCAAGCATGGTGACGGCGACGCCGACCAGCAATCGGGCGACCGCCTTCATGCGAGTGGGAAACCGTGATGCTGAGGAAACGACCGGACTGTCCGACACTAACGCTTCTCGATCCGGTGATAGAGCGTTTGATCAGACGTGAGCCCGGCGGTAAAGCCGCCGACCGTATCGCGCATGGCGATCAGTTCATTCTCTTGGAACATCACGATAAACGGCGATGCCTCGCGGACTTGGTGCTGCAAATCGGCATAGATCGCCGCGCGGCGGTCTGAATCGGCGATCAGCACGGCTTGTTCCGCGCGCGCGGTTAACGCCGGTATGTCCCAGCCGTTGCGCCAAGCAAGCGTGCGTTCCGCCGCTTCATCGCCGTTGTCCGGATTGCGCGCAAAGGTCCCGGCATTGGTGTGTGGGTCGAGATAGTCCGGTCCCCATTGGCCGATGAAAATCTCATGACGCCGCGCGCGGTATTTGGTCAGAACTTGCTTGCCGCTGCCCGGCAGAATTTCGACCGCGATACCGGCCTCGGCCATGCCCGCTTGGATCGCTTGTGCGATGAGCAAAGCAATCGGATCCGAACGGACATCCATGGTCACGGAAAATCCTTCGCCGAGCCCAGCATCGGACAGAATGCGTCGCGCGCGCGGCGGGTCGAACTGAAATGGCTGATCGGACAAAGCGCCCAGAAAACCGTTTGGCAAAAAGGACTGGTGAACGCTGGCGCGACCGGACAGCAAACCGTTCGCGATCCCCTCATAGTCGACGAGCAAACGCATAGCGCGGCGTACGTCAGGTTGCGCCAAGGCGGGGTGGCGCTGGTTAAGCCCGAGGTAGAACAAACGCGCACGCCGCGCGGTCAGCACCGCGATGCCTGGTGCGCTTCGAAGCGCCACGATTTGATCCGGTCCCAAATTGCGCGCCATGTCGATGTCGCCGCGCACCAGCATGAGCCTTTGGGTCGATGGCTCGCGAATATCGCGCACGATGAAGCGCTCCAGCTTCGCTTGCGCGCCGGCAAAATAGGGGTTGGGATCGAGCAGCAAGAATTCGCCCGGTGCCCAGCGCCGCAGCGTCAGCGGCCCGCCGCCCGCAGCCCGTGTGCGCAACCAAGCATGCCCCCAACTGTCTTCAGGCTTCGCCGCAGCATTGATCAGATCACGTTCGACCACCGAAGCGATGCCGGCGCTCAGGGCATTGAGGACAAGTGTGGGCGCGTAAGCTTGATCGAGATGGAGTGCGATTTCGTTTTTGCTCACCCGTACAATGCGGTCCGCCACCGTATCTGCGGTGAGCCCGAACTGCGTCAGAATGAAACTTGGTGCCTTGTTCAAGGCAACGGCGCGGCGCAACGAAAATAGGACATCCGCCGGCGTCACCGGATTGCCCGAAGCGAAACGCAAGCCGTCGCGGACCTTGATGACGAATGTCCGGCCGTCGTCCGCCGTCCGCCAATCTTCCGCGACCTCGGCGATTGGCCGAGACGGGTCATCCGGATTTGGGCGAAAAAGCCTCTGGTACAAATTGGCGATAATCTCGGCGCCTGAGAATTCAAAGACCTCCGCCGGGTCGAGGGTGATCAGATCGTCGAGCGCCTTGGCCATGACGAACATGTTGCCGGGTGTCTCGGCCTGCGCGGCCGCGCCGAACAACATCCAAATCACCAATAACCAGAACAAGGACCCGCGCCGTGACTTGGTCATGACCGCCCTCTATAGTCCGCCATCCAAGCCGAATCGGCGCCCACCCTACCCCGCGAGACCGCATGCCTGGACGCACGTACACGCCGCGCGAGATGATCGACCGCCTGGTGAGTTTCGATACCACGAGCCGCTTGTCGAACCTCGAACTGATCGATTTCGTCGCCGACTATCTCGCGGGACACGGGATTGAGTCGCAGCGCCTGTTCGATGAGTCGGGCAAGAAAGCGAACCTTTTCGCGACGCTGGGGCAAAAGGCCGACGGCGGGATCGTGTTGTCGGGCCACACAGACGTGGTCCCGGTCGACGACCAAGATTGGAGTAGCGATCCCTTTACCGTGGTCGAACGCGACGGCCGGCTGTACGGGCGCGGCACGGCCGATATGAAGAGCTTTTCCGCCATTGCGCTGGCGCTGGTGCCTGAGTTTCTGGCGCGCGGGCTTGAGATGCCGATCCACCTCGCCTTGTCGTACGACGAAGAAGTCGGCTGCCTGGGCGCGCCACAAATCGTGGCGCTCATCAAGAGCCTCGATTTCTCGCCGGGCGCGGTGATCGTCGGTGAGCCAACCGAAATGAAAATCATCGACCGGCACAAAGGGATTTATCGATTCTCCACCACGGTCACAGGACTTGAAGCGCACTCGGCGTATACCGACCGCGGTGTCAGCGCCATCATGGTCGCGGCGCGCATGATCGAGTTCCTGGACCGCACGGCACGCAAGATGCGCGATGCCTCGGCGCCCGAAAGTGGGTTTGATCCGCCGTTTCATACGATCCAGGTCGGCCTGATCCAGGGCGGCACCGCGAACAACATTCTGCCGCGCCACTGTGCCTTCGAGTGGGAGGTGCGATTGATGCCCGATGCCGATGTCGAGGCGCTCGTGCTGCAGCCGCTGAAGCAGTTCGTCGACAGTGAACTTCTGCCCGAGATGCGTGCCGTCTCCGCAAAAACCGGCATTGAGACGGACCTCGTTATTGGCGTCGGCGGTCTCGCGCCAGAACCCGGCTCCGCCGCGGAAAGCTTGGTGCGCGCCTTGACCGGCGACAACCAGCCGGCCGGCGCCGTGTCGTTTGGCACGGAAGCCGGACTATTCCAACGCGCCGGAACCCCGACCGTCGTCTGCGGTCCGGGCAATATTCTGCAGGCCCACAAGCCGGATGAATATATCGAGCTGGAGCAAGTCGATGCCTGCATTGCCTTCATGCACCGCCTGATGGATCGGGTCTGCGCGAAGTAAGCGCGCGCTGCGCTTCCGCTTCGAGACGGCGGCTGGACGGTTCGATAAAATCGCGCAACGCGGTCATGAAGGACCGACGGTCGAGGCCCGGCGGCAACGGTTCGCCAAACTCGGCAATAACGGGCGCCGGATATTTGATGAACCGGTGCCGCGCCCAAGCCACGCCGGAATTCACCGCGACCGGGACGACCGGGAGATTGAGCGCCTGGTAAAGCGCGGCCACACCGGGCTGATAGTCCCGGGATTCGCCGGCCGGGACCCGCGTCCCTTCTGGAAAAATTACAATTTGCCGTCCTTCCGCAACGGCGGCGCGGGCATCGCGCAACATGCCCTTGAGGGCGCGTGCGCCAGCTTTTCGGTCCACAATAATCTGCTCATTTTTCAAAGCGTACCAACCAAATACCGGTATTAAGCTAAGTTCCCGTTTCAGTACGTAGCAGGTGTCCGGTAAGACCCCCAGGAGCGCTACGGCCTCCCAAGTCGTCTGGTGTTTCGCGGCAACCAAACACGGGCCTTGTGGGATCCGTTCGACGCCGCGGAACTCGATCGTCGCGCCGACGACATGACGCAACAGGCCATTCACGTGAGCCG
>JANQOH010000029.1 GCA_028289725.1 Alphaproteobacteria bacterium | reverse complement strand
CCGGCGCGCAGCCAAAGTTCCCGCGCACTGTCATAGCCTGCGCCGCGCGCGCCGACCAGATGTGCCGCGGCGTCTTCCTTGAAACCCTTGATCTGCCGGAAGCCGAGTCGGAGCGCGACACCGCCCGCGCTGTCCGCCGCCGGCTCCAAGGTGCAATCCCAATCGCTCACATTGATATCGGGCGGGCGCACCGTGACGCCGTGATCGCGCGCGTCGCGCACGATCTGTGCCGGGGCGTAAAAACCCATTGGCTGGCTATTGATCAGCGCCGCCGCGAACGCCGCCGGATAATGGCATTTGAGCCAGGCGGAGACATAGACCAACAACGAAAAGCTTGCCGCGTGACTTTCGGGAAAACCATATTCGCCGAAGCCTTCGATCTGTTTGAAACAGCGTTCGGCGAAGTCTCGCTCATAACCGCGCTCGACCATGCCGTTGATCAGCTTGTCGTGAAAGCCATGGATCTTTCCGGTTTTCCGGAAGGTCGCCATGGCCCGGCGCAACTCATCCGCTTCGGTCGGCGTAAAGCCGCCGGCGACCACGGCGATGCGCATCGCCTGTTCCTGGAACAAAGGCACACCGAGGGTTTTGCCGAGCACTTCCTCGAGCTCGGGTGACGGAAAGCTCACCGGCTCCTCGCCACGGCGGCGGCGCAGATAGGGGTGCACCATGTCGCCTTGAATCGGCCCCGGCCGCACGATCGAGACCTCGATCACCAAATCGTAGAAATTGCGCGGCCTGAGCCGGGGCAACATCGACATTTGCGCCCGGCTTTCGACTTGGAATACGCCGATCGAGTCCGCCTCGCACAGCATGTCATACACCGCCGGATCATCCTGCGGCACGGTGGCGAGCGTGACCGGCTGGTCATGATGGTGCGCCAACAGATCGAACGCCTTGCGCACGCAGGTCAACATACCGAGGCCGAGCACATCGACCTTGAGCATGCCGAGCGCGTCGATATCGTCCTTGTCCCATTCGATGACCGTGCGGTCTTCCATCGCCGCATTCTCGATCGGCACCGCTTCGGACAAGGGCCCCTGCGTGATCACAAACCCACCGACATGCTGCGACAGGTGGCGCGGAAAGCCGATCAGCTCGTGCGCTAGGTCGAGCGCCAGGCGCAGCCGCCGGTCGGTCGGGTCGAGGCCGAGTTCGCGCACCTGCTGATCGGCGGGCACGTCGCTGCTCCAACCCCACAGGCCTTTGGCGAGCGCGGTCACGATATCGAGCGATAGGCCAAGCGCCTTGCCGACCTCGCGGATCGCGCTGCGCCCGCGGTAGCTGATCACCGTGGCGGTCAGGCCGGCGCGGTGGCGGCCATATTTTTCGTAAATGTGCTGGATGACTTCTTCGCGCCGCTCATGCTCGAAATCGACATCGATATCGGGCGGCTCGTTGCGCGCGGCGGAGATGAAGCGTTCGAACAGCACGTCGTGCAGCGCCGGGTCCACCGCGGTGATGCCCAAGCAGTAGCAAACCGCCGAGTTGGCCGCCGAGCCACGCCCCTGGCACAAAATGCCCTCCTCGTTCGCGAACCGCACAATGTCTTGAACGGTGAGGAAGTACGGCGCGTAGGCAAGCTCGGCGATCAACGCCAACTCGTGGTCGACCTGCGCTTGAACCTTGGCCGGCACGCCATTCGGGTAGCGATTCCGCGCCCCCGCCTTAACCAACGCGGCGAGATGGCTGTCGGACGTCATGCCCTCCGGCACCACCTCGTCGGGATATTGATAAGCCAGCTCATCAAGGCTGAACGTGCACGCCTCGGCAATCTCAATGGTGCGCGCCAGCGCATCCGGATAGGCCGCGAACAAGCGCGCCATTTCGGTCGGCGCTTTCAGATGGCGTTCGGCATTCACCGCGACGCGCAGGCCTGCCTCGTCGACCGTGCAATGTTCGCGAATGCAAGTCAGCACATCGGCGAGCGCCCGCCGGTCGGGCACGTGATAGTGCACATCGTTGGTCGCCACCATCGGCGCGCCCGCCGCCCTGCCGAGCGCGTCGAGCGCCGCCAGCCGGTCGGCATCGGCGCCGCGATACCGGCAACTCGCGGCCAGAGTACAACGGCCGGGATAGCGTCCCGCGATCTCGGCCAACCGGTCCGCGAACGCCTGGTCCGGCAAGCCGTCGTCCGGCGGCAGCACGACCAGCTTTTGCCCATCGGCATAGAGGTCGAGATCGTCCCAATCGAGCTCGCATTCGCCTTTTTCCGCGCGGCGGCGGCCGAGCGTGAGCAATTGGGTCATCCGGGCATAGGCCGCGCGGTCGGTCGGAAAACACAGCGCGCTTGGGCCGCCGTCGGCAAAATCCAAATGCGCCCCAACGATAAACTGAACCCCCACTTGCTTCGCCGCCATGTGGCCGCGCACGATGCCCGCCACCGAATTGTGATCGGTGATCGCCACCGCCCGGTAGCCCAGTGCCGCCGCGCCCGCCACCAGCTCCTGCGGGTGCGCCGCCCCGCGCAGAAAGCTGAAATTACTGGTGGCCTGTAGCTCGGCGTAATCGGTCATTGCTAGGCTAACGAAACTGATCCACGCGCTTTCACCTTCCCGTCACCCCGGCCATCGAGCCGGGGTTCAGGGACGCGAGAATAATTGTAGTAAATCGTGCCAGCCGCCCTGGACGCCGGATCAAGTCCGGCGTGACGAAAGTGCGTGTAAGACCGTTGCCATATGCGCTCACTTTGCCAGCCCTCACGCGAATAGGCCGTGCAGGTACCAGCGTGCCGGGCCGTCGGCGCCGAGCGCGGGATCGCGGTACAGACCTTCGCGATAGAGCCAGAAGCGCGCGCCACTTTCGTCCTCAACCCGGTAATAGTCGCGGGTCGGCCGGTCCTCACGCCACCATTCGTCTTCGATGCGCTCGGGCCCGCTGGCGCGCGCCACGCGGTGCGCATGGCCGCGCCAACGGAACAGGCGCGGCGGGCCGTCGGGCACCATGGCCACCGCCTCGACCGGCACCGGCGGGGTCAGCAGACGCACCGGCCTGAGCGGCGTTTTCGGCCAATTGGTCGGGTTCTCGCGCAGTTCCGCCGGCGCGATCGGCGGCAGACGCATCACCGCGCGGTCGGGCTGATGGCTGTCGCACGGGCCGAGCCGGGCCACACGCTCGGGCCCCAGCCGGTTGCTGAGCCGATCCACCAAATCGCCGAGCGCCGCACCGTCCGCGCCGTCATCGACCAGCGCCGTCTGATGATCCGGCAGCAGATCGGTTTCGGGTGCGGCAAGCTGCATCACCTCGATGCCCTCGCCGACCTCCAACCCGTCGAGCTTGTCGGCGAACAAGCGCGCGAGCGCCGCCGTGTCGCGGGTCGGCCGGCTGGTGCCGATGTCCACAGCCCGAACCTCGCCGTCGATGCGGAACAGCATCAGCGCGAGGCGGCGCGCGCCGCGCCCGGCCTTGGTCAAACCGGTGCCGAGATCGTCGAGCAAGGTGCGCACGGTCGCTTCGATCGAGGCGGTGTCGGCGACCGGTTCGGCGAACACGCGGCGCGCCTGATAGGCGGCGGGCGGCCGCCGCGGCGCAATCGGTTCCGACGCACGGCCGAACGCCTGATCGAGCCGGCGCAGCACCTCGGCACCATAGCGGGTGGCGAGCGGCGCGCGCGGTTGACGAACGATATCCTTGATCCGGCGCAGGCCGACACGTTCGAGCCCCGCGACCGCCGCCGCGTCGAGCCTGAGCGCGGCGACCGGCAAATCGGCAAGCGCCGCGCGCGCGCTGCTCGTCGGCACCACACCGCCAGCGCCGAAACGCGCAACTGCCCACGCCGCGCCCGGCGTGTCGGCGAGCGCCAGCCGGGCGTGAAAGCCGCGCCGGTCGAGCCCCGCCTTGAACCG
>JANQOH010000011.1 GCA_028289725.1 Alphaproteobacteria bacterium | reverse complement strand
GTAGTGCGTTTTTTCACGACCGGCTCTTATCGAGTGGGTGGCCAATGGCGATATGCGGAGCCAAACGCCTACGGCAAGTGGGTTTTCGTGAAGAGCAATGCGGAGCGGCTGAGCGATGCGCGCGATCGCGCCCGCCTGGTCGCCATCGCCGACGCGAAACTCGACGATCCGGCAGTGGATATCGCGGCCCAAGCCGCGCAATTGGGCGACGAGGGGCGTTCGGTTCTGGCGCTGGCTGACAATAGCGACCGGGCGCGGGTCGAGGCGCTGGTCGCCGACCTCCCCGCGGCCATTCGCGAGGATATGGCGGCGCTTGATCCGTCGGCGGCGGCCCTCGAAGCCGTGTCCGCGCGCCTGCTGCTGATCCACGGCCGCGACGATACGATCATCCCCTTTTCGGAAAGCGTCGATCTCGCGGAGCGGCTGGGACGCGCCCGCGCGTCCCTTTATGTGGTTGACGGCCTGTGGCACGTCGACGCCGATTTTTCGCTCAACGATCGTTGGATCTTGTGGGACGCGGCCATCGAGCTGTTGGAGCTTCGCGACGGCGTTTAGGAAGAACCGCTTTCTAACGCGCGATCAATTCGTTAGAAGGTCTTGGTTGACACAATTTCTAAGCAAACCATCGGTCAAATAGTCGACACAGGTCATCACCGCTTTCTCGCGCATGACGCGGAGGCTCGTCGGGCTGTAGAAAGCGGCGTGTGGTGTAATCACGCAGCGGCCGTTGAGCCATTCGTCACCAGCGCGCCAAGCCTTGATCAGCGGATGGTCGGGCTCCGGCGGTTCGGTTTCGAACACGTCTAGGCCCACCGCGCCAATCCGGTCTTGCTTTAGCCCGTCATGGATGGCGTCGAGATCGACCACGCCGCCCCGCGCGGTGTTCACCATGACGACGCCCTTTTTCATAGCCGCAACGGCGTCGGGCCCAATTAGGTGGCGGGTTTCGTCATTGAGCGGCGTATGCACCGTGATGGCGTCTACCTCCGCCAGCATGACTTCGAGGCGGTCGTATCGGTCGACCCCGAGAGCAAGTTCTGTGCCGCCCGGCACGTAAGGATCGTAAAAGCCGACCGACATGCCGAATGCCTTGGCGCGGAGCGCCGCCGCTGTGCCGATACGCCCGAGGCCGACCGCGCCGAGCCGGACTTCGCTCAGTCGTTTGACGTGCGCGGCGTGACGAAAGCTCCAGCCTTCTTCGGCGTCGTCGCGAAACGCCTGGTCGTAGCGCACGATGCCGCGCAAGAGAGACAACAGCAGTGCGATGGCGTGGTCGGCGACTTCAGTGGTGCCGTAGTCCGGCACGTTGCACACACGGATGCCGCGCCGCGCGGCGGCCACCGTGTCGATCATGTCGTAGCCGACGCCAAGCCTCGTGATGATGCGGCAATTCTTTGCGCGGTCGAACACCGCGTCATCAATCGGCATGCGGATGCCGGTCACCAAGGCATCCGCGTCCCGCCACACATCGTCCGGGATCGCGCTCGGATCGGTGGCGCCGAAGTAGGTCAAATCCACGCCGTCGGGCGCGACGGCACGCTCGTGGGCGAAATCGTCGACTGGGATCGTATCCGGATAAACGATCCGGATTGTCGTCATGGCTCGATGTCCGTGCGGCTTAGTGCGATTGGCGCGGAATGTCGGAGCCGCTCGATCCTTTCAGGAAATCGAGATCGACGCCTTCGTCCGCCTGCAGCACGTGGTCGATATACATGCGCGCATAGCCGCGCTTGGCCATCGGTTCGCGCGGTTTCCACGCCTTGCGCCGCTTCTCCATTTCCTCGTCGCTGATGTCGAGATGCAGCCGACGGTTCTTCACGTCGAGCTCGATCATGTCGCCGTTCTGGACCAGGGCGAGGGGACCGCCCACAGCGGACTCAGGCGCCACATGGAGCACCACCGTGCCGAAGCACGTGCCGCTCATCCGCCCGTCGGAAATCCGCACCACGTCCTCGATGCCTTTTTCGAGAAGCTTCTTCGGCAACGGCAGATTGCCGACTTCAGGCATGCCCGGATAGCCACGCGGACCGGCGTTCTTGAGCACCATGACGCAGGTCTCGTCGATATCGAGATCCGGATCGTCCAACCGTGCGCCCAAATCGTCGATATCCTCGAACACCACGGCCCGGCCCTTGTGCTGCATCAGCTTTTCATCGGCCGCCGATTGTTTGATCACCGCGCCGTCCGGACACAGATTGCCGCGCAGGACCGCGGTGCCCGCGCCGACATTGATCGGCGTCTCACGCGGTTTGATCACGTCTTCGTTGTAATTGGTTGCTTTCTCGACATTTTCGGCGACCGTCAGACCACTCACCGTCATCGCGTTCTGATGGATCATATCGCCGAGTTCTTTCATCACGACCGGCAAGCCGCCCGCGTAATAGAAGTCCTCCATCAGATATTCGCCGGACGGCTGGAGATTGACCAGGAATGGAATGTCGCGGATCAGATCGTCGAAATCCTCCAAGCGCAGTTGCACGCCCATGCGCCCGGCAATCGCGAGCAAATGGATGATCGCGTTGGTCGAGCCGCCGATCGCCGCGTTGACCTTGATCGCGTTCTCGAACGCATCGCGGTTGAGAATCTTCGACATTTTCAGATCTTCGCCGACCATCTCGACGATGCGCGTGCCGGCAAATTCCGCCAACGCGTAGCGGCGGGAATCCACGGCCGGGATTGCCGCGCCGCCCGGGAGTTGCAGTCCCAGCGCTTCGGCCATGCTGGCCATGGTGGATGCCGTTCCCATGGTCATGCAGTGGCCCGCCGACCGGCTCATGCACGATTCCGCTTCCATGTAATCCTCAAGCGACATGCGCCCGGCGCGCAGATCCGCGGTGAAACGCCAAACGTCGGTGCCCGAACCGATATCGCGGCCTTGGAATTTGCCGTTCAGCATTGGCCCGCCCGTCACCACCATCGCGGGGATGTCGACGCTCGCCGCGCCCATGATTTGTGCCGGGGTGGTTTTGTCGCAGCCGCACAGCAGCACCACGCCGTCGAACGGGTTGGCTCGCACGGACTCTTCGACATCCATCGCCATCAGGTTGCGGAACAGCATGGTGGTCGGCCGCATCACCGGCTCGCCGAGCGACATGGTCGGGAATTCGAGCGGAAAGCCGCCGGCTTTCCAAACGCCGCGCTTCACCGCTTCGGCCACCCGGCCAAGATGCGCGTTGCACGGCGTCACTTCCGATGCCGAGTTGGCGATGCCGATAACCGGCCGGCCTTCGAAATTCTCCGCCGCAAAACCTTGGTTCTTCATCCACGAGCGATGCAGGAACCCGTGCATGTCGCGGCCGCCGAACCAGCCCTTGCTGCGCTTCGCGCCGTTTCCGTTGCCAGCCATGATCGATCCTCCCCTGTTCCTGAGCGCGCCGAGAGGCACGCGCCTTTCTTAGACCGCCCGACGCGGCGGGTAAAGCGCGGCCGCGGCATAGCTGACCGTCGCATTCACAAAGTCCCACAAGCCCGTGATTTCGCGCGCTTGTTATTTGATTGTGAACGCGTGCAAGACGAGATTTCCGCAAAACAATTCGTGGCAGTGGAGCACACCCATGACATACGGAGTTCACGGTTCGCGCCCAGGGCGCCTGGCGATGGTTGTCGTCGCGATATCGCTGGTATTCAGCCTCAGCGGCTTTCGCAGCGTCGAGAGCCTCTTTGCGCCCAGCGCAGATTTGTGGCCGCGGTGGCAGGCACACGACGAAACCAATCCTGCGACAATCGATTACGCCGATTGGGGCGATTTCTTGAGCCGTCATCTCCAAACGACGCCGTCGGGTGTCAATGTCATCGACTATGGCGCGGTCACGCAAGAAGACCGGGCGGCGCTTGCCGCTCTGATTGCCCGCCTCGAAGCCGTGCCGATCAGCACCTATTCGCGGGAAGAGCAGTTGGCCTATTGGATCAACCTCTACAATGCCGCCACGGTGCAGGTCGTTCTCGACCACTATCCGGTCGAGACCATTCGCGACATAGACATTAGCGGTGGCTTGTTCTCGGATGGCCCGTGGGACGCCGAACTGCTGACGGTCGAGGGCGAGACGCTCACCCTAAATGACATTGAGCATCGCATTTTGCGGCCGATTTGGATGGATCCGCGCATTCACTATGCGGTCAATTGCGCGTCGATCGGCTGCCCGAATCTTCGTCCGGAACCCTTTCGCGGCGAAACGGTCGAGGCGGTCTTGGATCAAGCGGCGCGCGATTATCTAAGCGATCCGCGTGGCCTCAAGATCGACATGGATAGGATCATTGTTTCCAAGATTTACGACTGGTTCTTCGAAGATTTCAGCAAGCAGGATATGCGTCTGCTCGACCATCTAACGCTGTATGTCGATCCGGCGTTGGTGGATCAGGTCAACCGGATCGGGGAGGTGCACGGCACGCACTACGACTGGCAGCTAAACTCGCCGAAGTATCTGCCGGAAACGCGGACCGAATAGGTCGTTAGGATGCCGTGCGTTCGCGCCTGGAATCATAAGCACGGGACAGGAAGGCGGCCGGAACGCGCACATAAAACAAAGCGTGCATGAACAGCCATTGGCAAAAAATGGCGGCCGGTCGCCGGCCTTCGAAGCGGCGGGAAGACGTCACAACCGGCGGGTTTTGGATACAAACCGTGCCACCGTGCCGCTCCATTCGCCGGTTCAAATCATAGTCTTCCATCAGCTCGAGCGGCCGGAAGCCGCCGAGCGCCCGATAGACGTCCCGGCGCAGAAACATGACGGAATCGCCGTAATAGAGACCCTTGCGACGGAACCAGGCGTAAAACCCAGTCAACCAGTCGGCGAAGCTCGAGTCGCCGTCGAAAACCACGCGGAAGTTGCCGCCGATTACTTCGGGGTCACGCAACGCCGCATGTACCGCTTTGACAGCGCCGTCCGGTAACTGCGTGTCGGCATGGAGAAAGATCAGCACATCGCCGCGCGCCGCTTGCGCGCCGGCGCAAAGTTGTGGCCCACGCCCCTGTGCCGATCGAACAATCCGCGCACCGGCGCTTGCCGCGATGGCCGCGGTGCCGTCCGGGCTTCCGGCGTCGGCGACGACAACCTCGTCAACCTCGCCGCTGTTTGCCAGGCGCTCGACCAATGGGCCGATCCGGTTGGCCTCATTCCAGGTCGGAATGACCACGGACACTTTCATGGGCGTGCCTCCGTATTTGCTTGCGTGGCGATCAATCCCAC
Organism: Alphaproteobacteria bacterium; assembly: GCA_028289725.1. Taxonomy (GTDB): domain Bacteria; phylum Pseudomonadota; class Alphaproteobacteria; order UBA7887; family UBA7887; genus JAKZSU01. The sequence goes on along the minus strand of JANQOH010000011.1, from coordinate 406 downwards.
GGCTTCAAATTCAGCCAGTGCGGCGGCCCACCGTTTGTGGCGCCAAACCTTGAATCCCAAGACCATGGGCGACCAGCTTGGACCGAGATCGCCGACCACCGTCCGCGTCACGCGCAACCAGGCGTCCTGCAGCCAACGAAACATCCGGTCTTTCTCGTCGGCAGAGAAGGCGGGGAGCGCGGCCGAGAGATATTGACGGCCAAACGACAAATGGCGCCCTTCGTCGCGCGAAATCCGTTGGTTAAGAACTTGCAGGCCCGCACAGGGGAACCAATCGGCGGCGCTCTGTTGCAGCGCGAGTGCCTCGCTTTCCAACAAAACGTGAATCGCCAGGATGAGCGCCTCCGGCGGACCGTCCCACGCTGCCGCCAAATCGGCCATCAGGTCGATTGCCGGGCTGGGCGCG
>JANQOH010000461.1 GCA_028289725.1 Alphaproteobacteria bacterium | reverse complement strand
ATTTGCAGCGCTTCGTCGATCAAATTGCGCAAGACGGGGCCCGCCAGCCGGCGTCGGGTTTCCGCGCTGTTTTGCAGATTGGAGCTGGTCAGCGCCATGTTGATCCGGGTTTCCAGATCGAAAACGGAAATCACCGTCTCATTTACGATGGCGGCGATGCGCATCATGTCCTGCGCGAGGCTCGGCGCGGGCGGCGAGACGGCGCCGATGCCGAGGAGCATGAAGACCGCCGCGGCGGCGCCCTTCGGCGAGAAAAATCTTGATTTGTATGCTTGGGCCCGCTTCATCCCAGCCATCCTTCGCAGAGCTTCGTCGTCATTGGATGTTGGTATAGGTACTCGCTCCGACGCCCGCAACACCTGCCGGAAAATCGCCAGACGGCGCGCCGGTTCTAACCCAAGTTCCGCAAGCGAACTTGAACCGAGAAATTGGTTGTGTCCTCGATATCGCGGTCGCGGGTGAAGTTGCGATTGACCGTGAAATCGAGGGTCAGACATTCGTCCTCGTAGCCGATGCCAAAGCCGCTCAACAGGCTGCCGCCGTCTTCGCCGAGATCACGCTGATGTTGGGCCGAAACGCGCCAATGATCCGCGAATTTGTAACTCGCGCCCAGAAGCAGTTGCTCTTCGCTGCTGGGAACGCCGGTCGTCGGTTCATCGCTCAACGAATTGTAGGCCAGGCTGCCACGCAGCCATTCCGGCCCCGCGCTTGCGGCCAGCGAACTCCGGCGAATCGCGAAATTTGATTGGTCGAGGCGAAAACGCACGCTGAAATCGATGTAAGGCCGCGGCGCGACTTTCAGACGGCCGACATAATCGGAGAAGTGCTCGGACAATCCGGTTCCCTGCTCGAACGTGTCGTCGTCCTGCAACCGATAGGTCTGGCCAAACATGAACTCTGACCAGCCGCCGCCTTCGTTGTAATAGGCCGCGCGGATGCCGTAATTCGCGCGAATGCCGCCTTCGACCCGGTCGAGACCCGGAAAGCGGCTCGCGCTCATCAGGTTTGCGTCGTTGAACTCGAACGACAGGCTGTCTTCGTTCGGAATCTCGATGGGGTTGCCGACATTCGGCGCCAAAATCGCCTGCGCCATGGGCTCGATGATTTGTCGTGAGCCGCCGCTCGACCGCACCAGCGGCCAGCGCAAGGTGTATTCGGCCTGTGGGATGACCCGGCCGGCAAAGCCTTCCAGCTCCGGATTATCCGGACTGCGCGGGTCGGTCACGTTGTCGACATGATAGGCGTCGGCGCGGACCGAAACGCGCATTTGTGACACTTCGCCCCATTTACCGATGTGGGGAAGCTCCCAGCCGGCCGTCACGGACAAGCGTTGGCTGTCGGCACCGTCCGGCCGCTCAAGAACTCGGGCGTTCGTATTGAGTGTCCAATGACCGCCGAGGAACTGCGGGTCACTGCGGTAACCATAATCGATTAACGGTAGAATGATCGGCACCGTCGACTCGCGCACATCCGCGTCGAGGTTTTGGAAGTAGTAGCCGTCGATATTGGCCCAGTCGTTTTCGCGCACGCCTCTGAGATAGATGTTTTGGGTCAGCGATGTGCGCCCGCGGCCAAAGCCATAGCGGCCCAGGTAAGTTTGATCGGTCGCGCGCTCGATGGCGAAGCCGTAATCCCAATAGGGGTTCAACATGAAGTCGCCAACCAAGTTCACGTGGCCGCGCGTCCGCTCGGTGTTTCGATTGTCCTCCGGCAAGCGATCGCCACGTGTGATGCTGCCTTCCAACTCGTAATAGCCGCGTCGCGTCGCCCGGCGATATTCGCCGGCCAGCACCGGACCCTCGTCACTGGTTATGGTCGGTGACAGCGTGGCGTCGCTTTCGGGCGAGATATTGAAGTAATAAGGCTGGGTGTAGACCAGACCGAGCGCCGAACTGCGGCCAAAAGTCGGCGGCAGAAAACCGGTTTTGCGCGTGACGGTCGGATCCGGATGGCTGAAGAACGGCACGTAAAGTACCGGAACGCCGAACACTTCCAGGAACGCGTCGTTGTAGAAGATGGTCTGAAGTTGTTTGTCATGAACCACGCGGAACGCCTTGACCTGCCATATCGGCGCGCGGTCCGGATCTTCTTCGCATAGGTCGCACGGGCTATAGACGGCTTTTCGCAGGTCGGTCCGGCCGTCCGGCGTGCGCCGGCCACCGCCCGCAGCCAAGCGCGAACCATCGGTCATCAATATGCCGAGCCCTTCGATGGCGCCGCTCTTCAGGTCGCCCGTCAGTTCGACATAGTCGGCGAAGGCGGTTTCCCCGCTCGGATCGATCAGCGCGACATTGCCCGAGGCCGTAACCAGATCGCTTCGTTTGTTGTAGGAAACCGTGTCGGCGCGCAGCACCCGCCCGTCACGGGAAATTTCCACCGAACCCCGGGCGGTCACCACGCCCAGTTCGTCGTCGTACTCCACTTCGTCGGCGATCATCAGGACGTCTTCTATGACCGAAGTCTCGGTGTCCGTGTCCTGCGCATGTACGGTCGTTGGCACGATCAGTATCGCCAACGCCAAAAGGCATACTCCCCGCAGGGCCCGCATCGCCGCGATGCGCCTTGGACCCAAATTCTGCCTCATCGAAATCCCCCTGGTTTTTCATTCTTATGCGTCGCGGACGTAGAGCAGCAAACCCGACCCGATGAGCACCGCGACCGTCGCCGGCGCCCAGGCCGACATCTCGGCCGGAATCTTGGCGGACAAGCCGAGCGCCAAGATCACGTCCGAAAAGACATACAGGACAAATCCGGAGATCACGCCGACCCCGATCAGCACGCCGGTGCCACCGCGGCGCGCCAGCCGTAGAGAGAATGTTGCGCCAATCAACACCATCCCCGCGAGTAGAAGCGGGCTCGCCAGCACTTTGTGCCAGTGAACCCGATGCTTGAGCGACGAAAATCCCGCGCGCTCAAGCAACGCCACAAACCCCGGCATCTGCCAAAACGACAGGGTTTCCGGCGACGCGAAGCTTTCCTGTATTCGGTCAACAGTCAGCTCCGTATCGAACCGATAGGTCTCGCGCCGTTCACCGAGCCGGTCCGGACCCGTGATCAGCGTGTCGAACAATTGCCAATATCCTTCATGCAGCTCTGCCGTCGCCGCATCGATCCGTTCGACAAATTTGTCCTTCCCCTCAAACCGAAAAATGATGACCTCGTGCAAACTGATTTCCGTGGGGGCGATTCGTCTTGCGTGAATCACCGATTCCCCAAAGTCATCCGCCTGTCTCAGCCAAAGCCCCACGCTCGATACTGACAGATTCGATACTTCGCCACGCAAATATCTCGCATCAATTTGCTCATATCGGGACAAAAGGGCCGAGGCGAACGGATTGAAGACCGTTACCGCGAAGATTCCGATGGCGAGCGCGACCAACACGCCGGGCATCAGCATCTGCAAATTCGACACGCCGGACGACCGCGCAATGACCAGTTCGCTGAAACGGTTCAACCGGGCCAAGGCCAGCATGGTCCCGAGCATCACCGCGTAGGGGATGATTTGCTGCGCCAAGTACGGCAAGTGCAGCAGCGCCATTTTCAGCAACACCGCGAACGTGACATCCGCTTCGGCGGCGCCGCGGCGGTTCAGCTCGACCAGATCGACCAAGAAAATCAGAAAGGTCAGTGCAAGAAAGGCCACCGCGATGCCGATGCCGATTTGGCGGGCGATGTACCAAAAAAGCGTGGCGGAAAGCCGCATGTCGCTAACGGGCCCGGCGCGGCAATGCCGGCGCTAGTGGCCACAGGGGCCGATCCGCAATCAACAAATAGCCCACGGCGAGCCCGACGCCGACCACGCCGAGATTATAAATCGGCGCAGTCCAAGGCATGCTGACCAAGAGGCTCTGCACGGCAAACGATGTGGACATGAATGCCACCGCCGCGCCGACACCAACCAGAATGCGGCCCACTTGACCGCGCCTGTTGAACTCACCGACAAGCAGGCAGGCCGCGCCGATCAGCGCGGTAATCAGAGCGAACAGGGGACTCACGAGGCGCCGGTTCGCCTCGGCCGCGAACTCGTTTCGGTGTCTTTCTTCGACCACGTCGTCCGACCACAGGAGCTCATGGAGAAATCGCTCCTTGGCTTCGCGGAAACGCACCGGCGAGAACTCCGAGTCCGCGCCGAAATCGAAGGCATAGGAATCGAAATACAGCATCGACAATTGACCGTCCTCGGCGTCGATCTGTTGCCGGCTGCCATTCAGCAAAATGAAGCGCGGTCCGTCGGCGGTCCGGATCAGTTGCCCGCTCTCGGCCATGATGGTTGAGGACTCGAGCGGATCGCGGCTGTCGTGCACCATGATGCCGGACAAGTCGCCGTTGGCGCTTCGGTCGCGCACAAAGACGGTCAGGCCTTCGACGGGTGCGTTAAAGACCCCTTCCTGAAGCAACACCGACGCCACCGAGTGACGGATTTCGTACTGCATGTCCTTGAACAGGCGAAAACCCGCGGGCATGAAGTACAGATTCACCGCAAACATCGCCACGGTCACCAACATCGCCAGCGCGAAGGCGGGCGTGGTGAGCCGCAGGTTCGACATGCCGCTCGCGCGCAACACGACGATCTCGGAATCGCTGATCAAACGGTGATAGGTGTAGACCACCGCAGCGAACAGCGCGATCGGAAAAATGATACCGAGGACCGACGGCAGCAGAAGCACGGTCAGGGTCAGGAACAGGGTCACCGACAAACCCTTATTGACGATCAAGTCAATAAAGCGCAGCGACTGAGTCAGCCACACAACGCCGGTCAGACTCATCAAGACGATGAGAAACGGTCCGATGAGCTGGACAAAAATATAGCGGAAATGCCGGTGCATGCGTTCCCCGCGCCGCGGTCGGCCAAACCCGGAACCCATGCCCGAGCTGCGCGACAGAGTAATTCAATTGGTTCCGTCGGTCAAAACCACTCGTCAGGGTAGAAATATTTATTTTCAATAGCTTAGGTTATTTTTCCGGCGGAATGATCGGGCGATTTCTGTGCCGGTGTGTCGCGATGCACCGCCGAATTAAAGCAAATGTTTCTTTCGTCCCCACAATCGCTAAAGTGTGCGCCGTTTTGCAGGTGCCAGTGCAAAATTTTCTGCGACGAGGAGCCCCATGAATATCAGTTTCGCCAAGCCGTCTCTCACCACGTCAGCCGCGATCATTGTCCCGGTTTCGAGTGGCGGTAAAATGACCCGCTCTGGCACGCGCCTTGACAATATGTCCGACGGCGCTTTGACGAAGGCGATGGCGCATTCGCGTTTCGACGGCAAATCTGGGCAAGTTTTGTCGGTCATGGCGCCGGCAGGCCTGAAGACCGGGCGCGTCGTGTTGATGGGCTGTGGCGAACCCAAGGATTTGGATGCCCTGGCCGCGGCGAAAGCCGGCGGCCGCGTGATGGGTCACCTGGCGGATTCCGGGGAAACCCAGGCGGCGGCGATCGCCGAGGTGCCGAAAGGTTGCAAACTGGATGCCGCGACCTTTGCTGCACGCTTGGCCTATGGCGCGCAGTTGCGCAGCTATCGTTTTGACAAGTACCGCACCACGCAGAAGAAGGAAGAGAAGCCAAGCTTGAACCGCTTCGGCGTGATGTGTGCTGATCCGACGAAAGCGCGCGCGGCGCACAAACCCATGGCGGCGGTGGCGGACGGCGTGTTCTTGACTCGCGATTTGGTGTCCGAGCCGCCGAACGTTTTGCACCCACCCGCGTATGCCAAGGAAATCCGCAAGCTGACCCGTGACGGCCTCAAGGTCGAGGTCATGGGCCAGGCGCGGCTTGAGAAAATGGGTATGGGCGCGCTTGTTGGCGTGGCGCTCGGCAGTCAGCACGACGCGCAGCTCGTGATTATGCAGTGGAACGGCGCGCCCAAGCGCGCCGACCAGCAGCCGCTCGCCTTCGTTGGCAAGGGTGTCACCTTCGATACCGGCGGTATTTCCATCAAACCATCCGCCGGCATGGAAGACATGAAAT
>JANQOH010000452.1 GCA_028289725.1 Alphaproteobacteria bacterium | reverse complement strand
GCGGCGGAGACGGAAGAAGAATTCATCGACGCCGCGCGCGACGCCGATGCATTAATCGGCCGCGGCCGGCGTATCACGCGGCCGATCATCGAAAGCCTGGAGAACTGTGTCGCAATCGGCCTGGGCAGCGTTGGCGCCGACACGGTTGATGTCGACGCCGCGACCGAACACGGCATCGTGGTCACCAATGTGCCCGACGTGTTTATCGAAGAGGTCGCGGACCACGCGCTCGGTCTGCTGCTTGCGGCGTTCCGCCGGTTTCCAATCATGCATCGCATGACGGTGGAGGGCCGGTGGTCCGAGGGCCGGCCCCTTTTGTCGGAATTTCCGCGCCTGTGGGGTCAGACCATCGGGTTGATCTCGTTCGGCAATGTCGCCCGCGCGGTCGCACGGCGCTGCCCGCCCTTCGGATTGCGCGTCCTGGCCTTTGATCCGTTCGTCGGCGAGCTGGAAATGAGCGGGGTGGGCGTGGAGCCGGTGACGAGCTTGATGGAGCTGCTCGAACGATCGGACTTCGTTTCGATGCACGCGCCGCTCAACGACACCACGCGGCATATGCTAAGCGACCTCCATTTCAAGCGCATGAAGCAATCCGCTTTGCTGATCAACACCGGGCGCGGGCCGACGATCGACGAAGCAGCGATGATCAAGGCGCTGCAAACGGGAGAGATCGCCGGCGCGGCCTTGGATGTGTTCGAGACAGAGCCGATCGCAACCGACAATCCGCTGCTCGCGATGGACAATGTATTGTGCACGCCGCACGTCGCGTCCGCGAGTGCGCGCATGGCGCCGGAAACGCGACGGCGGTTGGGCCGCGAATTGGCGACGGTGCTGCAAGGCCGCTGGCCGCGCAGTGCCGTCAATCCAACCGTCCTGCCACGCACGGATCTGATCCGCTGGCAGCCGACCGATCAGCGACGCGGGCCAAACCGGTAAGCGCGGGGCGCGCGAACGAGGGGGAGGTCACGATGGTGGATGGCGGACGAGTGGCGGTGATCGGCGCGGGGGTGTCGGGGATCGCGGCGGCAAATGTTTGGCAAAGCTGTGGCTATGACGTCACCGTGTTCGAAGCCTCGGGCAAGGTCGGCGGACAATGGACCAAGACGTATCCTGGCGTGCGCCTGCAAAACACCGCGCCGCAATACCAATTCGCCGAGTTTCCCTGGCCGTTTCCGGTCGATCGGCATCCGACGGGCAAGCACATACTCGACTATATCGAGGCGGCGGCGCGTCACTTCGGCCTCGACGTCCGGTTCGACCATGCGGTTACGCGCATGGCGGAAACGTCCGATGGATGGCGGTTGACGGTGAATGACGCGGATGCGGGTGAGTTTGCCTATGTGGTGATCGCCACCGGGCAGTATCCGGGCGGCGACGGCAAATTTGTGCCGCCGTTCGAAAATCGCGACGCCTTCAAAGGCGAGGTGATTACGAACATTCCGTCGATCGACATATTCAAGGGCAAACGCGTGGCGATCGTCGGGTTCGGCAAAACCGCGCTCGATTTCTCCGCGTGGAGCGCGCAGGTCGCCGATGAAACCAAGCATGTGTTCCGGACGCCGCGCTGGACAATCCCCGATCGTTTGCTTGGCATCGATTATACGCGGCCGTTTTTCGCGCGCTTCGGCAGCGACATGATGCCATCTTGGTGTCACAGCTCGGGCCCGCAGCGCGCGTTGCATAAATCGGGCGCGGCGGTGGTGCGTGGCTTTTGGAACTTCATCGCCAATCTGTTCCGGTTTCAGCACAAGCGCGACGCCAAATTGGCCGGCAAGGACCCAAGCGTGCTTGATGCTGTGATGCCGCCAAATTCGCAGTTCATGCCGGACCTGCGGAGCGCGACCGCGCTTGCGCCCGAACGCTATTATGAACATGTCGCGCACGGTCGAATCTCGCCGGTGCGCGGCGAGGTGACGGCGTTCGACGCCGACGGCCTGGTCTTGGCCGATGGCGAAAAAGTTACCGCCGATCTGGTTTGCGTGTGCTGCGGTAATGATGCGCCGCGTTTGCCTTATCTGCCCGACAAGTACCGCGCGATTTTGGAAGCCCAGGAGGGCGGACCGGCGCTGTATCGCCAGTTGATCGATCCGCGCATCCCGCGTCTGGGCTTCGCCGGATTCAACCACGGCTTTCTACACATCGCCTTGGTCGAAATCGGCGCATTGTGGCAAGTCGCGGCGCTGCGCGGTGATCTAGACCTGCCGTCGCAGGCGGACATGCTCGCCTCTGCCGAGCGTGTGGCGGCCTGGAAGCGCGCCCACAGCACGTTCGAACCGACTTACAATATCGCGGTCAGCACGCGCTATCAGCAATATCTCGATATTTTGATGCAGGACCTCGGTCTTTCCCAATGGCGCAAGTTGCCGAACCCGCTCGCGGAGCTTTTCGCGCGTTACGACCCGACCGACTACAAGGGCGCGGTAAAGCAGTACCTGGCCAAACGCGAAAAACGCCGCGCCAAAGGCAAGGTGCAATCACTCGCCCCCGTGGATGCCTAGGAAAGCGCTTTAACAAGGATCCGGCAACGGCAATTTTGGATCTTGCAGATCCACAATTGCGCCGGTCTTGCGACGGTCCGCCGGAGGCTGTGTCCCGCGGACCATCGCAACGGCGTCACGGTATCTCGTAGGACCCCTCCAGGACATCCCAAAGCGCGATATCGGAAACGGTTGTTACCGTGTACGCGCCGCTGCCGCTGATACCCTCATACCGGCCGCTTCCAAAAATGAACGTCCAATTGCCTCTGAAGACAGGCGGTGCGGCTTCTGTTCCTTCGAACCTTGCGATGACTTTGGATCCGTCGGACATGGTGAAGGTCTTGTATCCCCCATCAATGCCGCTCGTGTCACCGAAGAAGACGACTTTGTAATGCGCATTGTCGAGAAAGGTGCCGCCTGCATCGTTGAAAACCACGCCCTCCATGGTGCCGTGGTAAACGACGTGTCCGTCAGTATCCGATACCGGCGTTTCCGTATAGCTCGTCGTCGCTAACGCGGCGCGGCCAACCCAATCGCCTTTCTCACCCGCGGCCACTGAGATAACCGGGATCGCGGTGGCGAGAAAAAGGCTGAGTAACGGAACTGTCCTGTTCGTAGCCATAGGATTGATTCCTTAAAAGCATTGCGATTCAAAAGCCATCGCACAGGAGGCGTGATTGCAGCGTTATTTCTCGTGTTATCAGGCCGTTAAAAGAAACGGCACTCGTCTTTGAGTAGAATTTGCGAGGCGGTATAATCTGACCTGAAATCATCAGTAAAGGCTGCTCGTGTCTGGTTTGCGACTGACACTGCTTGGCACTTTCGAAGCGCGGTGGGGAACTTCGGTCATCTCCATCCCGTCAAAGAAGGTGCAGGCTCTCGTCGCATTCCTTGCTTTGCATCGTGGTCGCACGTTCAGCCGCGAACAATTGGCGACGATGCTGTGGTCGCGTAGCGATGCCGAACACGCGCGCGCAAGCCTGCGCCAATCGCTGCTCGCGCTGCGACGACTTATCCCTTCGAACAACACCGATCTGCTGCGGATCGACGGCGATCTGATTGGACTCTTACAAGTTGAGGAATGTGACGCCGAGTTGTTCCGGAACCTGATTTCCGAGGGCGAACTGGAAGAAGCCCTGTCGCTGTATCGGGGCGAATTTCTGGAAGGCTTGAATATTCCGGAACCGGAAATTGAACATTGGGTTTCAAGTGAGCGGCGACGGCTATCCGAACTCGCATTGCAGGCTATGTTTAGCCTCATTGAATCCTATCGGCGCAGCGGCAAGTACGAACGAGCCATAGACCTGTCTTTGCGTTCGCTTTCGATTGATCCGCTCCAAGAGGCTGTACATCGGGCATTGATGCATGTGTATGCCGAGACGGACCGAGCCGAAAATGCAATCGAACAGTTCAAGCGCTGTCAAATGCTATTACGGAAGGAACTCGGCGTTGAGCCCGACCACGAAACACGCGCGCTGTACACTCAGATTAAGGATCGGAGATTAAGGAAACAGTCCGCTAAGGCGAAATCGCCATCAAACCAGGCCGACGCGCGGAGGCCCGTGCTTGCTTGTATGAGTGTTGTGGCTGCTTTTTGCTTCGTACCTCTGGCCCATCATGCGGTTTCTGAGCCGCTTGCCGTCTCACTCGATACGGAAGAAGTGGTTGAACTAAGCGACGAAGTTTTTCGATTACCAATGGGGCCAAAAATCGCCGTACTTGAGTTTTCGGACTTGAACGCCGGCCCTGACGAATACCTCTTTGCAAAAGGCCTCACTCACGATGTCATTGACGCGCTAACTCAGTTTCGTGAGTACTTTGTTTTTGCTGCACAAACGATGTCTAACTACCGTGTCGCGTCTGCCGATGTGCGAGAAGTCGCGCGTGACTTGGGCGCGGACTACGTGGTTAGGGGGTCTGTTCGCCGCGACGCGAAACGTATCAGGGTGATCGCGAGCGTCATTGATGGCGCATCTGGCGCTCAATTATGGTCCGAAACCTACGATCGCGATCTCACCGCGGGCAGCCTAATTGAGATTCAGGACGAACTTGCGGGACGCGTTGCCGCGACAATTGGCACTACTGGCGGCGTGGTCGCTCGCGCCGGACTTATTTCGACACAGCAAACGCCACCCAGCAACATGGATACGCTCGACTGCATATATCTCGCCTATGACTACTGGGAAAAAGGAACCGCAGAGAGCCATCAGCGTGCCCAAGATTGTTTGATGAAGGCAGTAAAGACAGATGCGGGCTATCCCATGGCGTGGGTCCAATTAGCCGGTCTCTACCAAGACGAAGTAATTCTCGGTTATGGCACAAGGGCGGACGGGCCGCCGGCACTTGACCTTGCTCTTGATGCCGCAAAGAGAAGCGTGGCGCTAGACCCGCACTACAATCGAGCCCACGAGGCCGTGGCGACGACGTACTTCATACGTCACGATCTCGATCGATTTCACCGATCGGCTAGAAAGGCCCTGAACCTTAATCCCAATGATGCCGACACGTTGGCTGTGCTTGGGATGTTCATGGCATTTTCGGGCGATTGGCAAGTTGGGGTCTCTTTGGTGGACAAAGCAAGCCAATTAAATCCATATCACCCGCCGTGGTATTTCTACACTATTGGCAAGAACCACGTTCGCAAGGGCGAGTATCGTGAAGCGCTAGATGTGTTCAAAGAAATGGACATGTCCGATCAATGGATTTTTCAATTGGTGATGACCTATACGAATGCGCTCGGAGGCAACATTGACGCGGCGCGCGCCGCACGGCAAAGGCTCGAGCAGCTCAATCCCGGTATCGTGATCGACGATGCCGTTGAGTTGTATCGCCAACTCAATTTTGAGGATTCGTACATTTCACTTGTGATCGACGGCTTGGAGCGCGCCGGGGTTTCCGATGGCGAAACTGTAACCGCCGACCAGTAGCAAGCAAATCATCTCTTCTTCTCGCTCTGCATGCTAGGATCCGTGGTCGTCGCTGTAGCCGAAGGCGTCAACGTACCGTGGCAAGCGATCGATCGCGGGTTTGAGGTGCGCGGTGTAGCGCCTCCAGCGGTAGGACGCGCGTTGATAAAGCGGCTGGGTCACTTGCTGGTAGCTTGGTGTGCGGATCCGGCTGCGGTTTTGGGCATGGGTCTGAAAATCGAGCACCACCGGATCCCACTCGACTCCAAGAAAATCCAACAGGCCGCGGACCTGCGTTTCGAAATCAACGACAAGGTCTTCATAGCGCACCGTGTGGACGCGGAGCGGCAGCACGTCCGCGCATTGCAGCCAAAAGCCCATAACTTGATCATAAAATCGAACGGCGTCTTCGATGGTGAAAAAATTCGCCATGGCGTCGTTCGGATCAAAGCTCTGCATGAAACAGCTGAGCACCACGTCGTGCGGGTGACGCAAAGCGTGGACAATGCGGGCATTGGGAAACAGCCGCGCGATCAGCGGCAGGCGGCGAATGTTGAGCGGCAGTTTGTCGATCAGAACGGCGCCGGGCCGAAGAGCGATATATTGCGCCACGTTCTGAGCGTACAAGGCGCGGAGCGACGCTAATTCGTCATCGGACAGCGAAAACAACGCGGCCGGATAGCCGTCGGGCATCTCACCGATCTTGATCTGGACATTGGCCAAGGCGGGCTTCTCTTCCATCACCTGAAGCACGGGATGGCCGTCCAGAATCTGGTCCAAAAGCGTAGTGCCGGAGCGGGGGAAGCCGACGAGAAAGACCGGGGCCTCGGGCGCGGCGTCGCGGCTCACCGCGAGAATTTTTTCGAGTATCTCTGGGGTAAAGACGCGTGCGGCCTGCAGAACATTGTTGCGCGCCCGCGCGGCCTGCACATGTTGCGGCAGTGTCTTGGCCTGCAGCCCGTTGCCCCGGCCGAAATGTGTGACAGCTTGGTCCGCGTTGTTCTGGAGATCGTAGAGCTTGCCCAATTCGAAATGCAGACGCATCGCATGGCGCGGATTGAGCTTCTGCGTCGACACCCGTTCGAGATGATCCGTAGCGTCGGCAAGCCTCCCCTGGCGGCGCATGACGACGGCGAGATAAATCTGCGCGGCAAAAGAATTGGGCGCATGTTCGAGCGCCTTGCGAAATGCGTTCTCCGCGTCCGCTAAACGGGTCATCTGTTCATACAGGACGCCCAGATTGTAGTGCGCCCGCGCGAAATGGGGGGCGAGCGCGATCGCTTTCGAATAGCTGCCGATCGCCTCGTCTACCTGACCGAGATCGCTGAGCGCGTTGCCCAACAGGTCGTGGGGTTCGGCGGTGTCCGGCGCCAAGTCGATCGCCTTGCGGAAACAGGCCGCCGCATCGGCTGGTTGCCGACGTTTGCGCAGCACTTCGCCGAGCCGGCAATGGGCCAGCACATAATCCGGCGCGAGGTCGAGGGCGCGGCGAAAACATGCCG
>JANQOH010000445.1 GCA_028289725.1 Alphaproteobacteria bacterium | reverse complement strand
CGCGCCCGGATTTGTTGACCTGCACACGCATTACGACGCGCAGCTTTTCTGGGATCCGTATTGCTCTCTTTCCAGTTGGCACGGCATCACATCGGCGGTGATCGGCAATTGCGGTTTCGGATTTGCGCCCGTGCGTCCCGATATGCGCGAGCGCGCGATGCTGACCATGACGCGTGTCGAAGCAATCCCGTATGCCTCGATGAAGCAGGGCATGCCGTGGTCGTGGGAGACCTTCCCGGAATTCTTGGACGCCGTTGATGCCGCGCCGAAAGCGATCAACCTTTTGCCGTATGTGCCGGTCGGGCCGCTGCTCACGTGGGTGCTTGGCCTTGAGCACGCCAAGGCCGGCCGCTTGCCGACCGATGCGGAGCACGCCGAGATTGAGCGCTTGTTCGAAGCCTCGCTCGACGCCGGCGGTTGCGGCTGGTCGGCGCAGCGCTTGATGCCCGAGGGGCCGTCGGCCGTGCAACTCGATTATGACGGCTCACCGATGGTGACCGACGTGATGCACGATGAGACCTGCGAATTGTTCGCCCGTGTTCTCGGTCGGCGCAACGAAGGCTTCGTGCAATTGACCATCTCGTCTGGGTCGTATGAACGCGACCGGGCGCATATGGAAAAGCTTGCTACCATCAGCGGGCGGCCACTGCTGTGGAATGTGGTGCAGGTCTATGACACCAAGCCTGAAGTGCATCGCGGCGTGCTCGATTGGTTGAAGCGCTGTCAGGCAAACGGCATTCGCGTTTACGGCCAAGGCATGACCACCGATGCGGGCTTCACCTTTACGTTTGAGGATTGGAACCTTTGGGACGATCAGCCCGCATGGCGCGAGGCGACAGTGGGCAGCGTCGAAGAGAGACTGGAGAAACTGGCTGATCCGGCGCGGCGCGCCGGCTTACGCGACTTACGCACTTTGACGGCGACCGGACCGCTTGCGGATGTCGTGATCACCGGGCCCGCCAGCGATGAAACCGAACCGTATCGCGATCACACGATCTCTCAAGTCGCCGAGATGCTTGGCAAGCACCCGGTCGATGCCATGCTCGACATCGCGGTGGCGGACGGGCTCAAAACCGAATTCTTTGCGAAACCGCCGAACGTCCGGCTCGATTACCTGAAAGAAGTGATCGACTATCCGTACATTCTGCTCGGAGTTTCCGACGGTGGCGCGCACACGAAATTCCTCACCGCCGGGCGCTACCCGACGGAGACGCTGGCAAAACTGGTGCGTGACGAGAGCATGATGAGCCTGGAGGACGCGCACTGGCGCTTAAGCGCGCTGCCGGCCATGGTCGCGGGCTTTACGGATCGCGGGGTCCTGAAGCCCGGCGCCCCAGCGGACATTGTCGTTTACGACTATAACAATCTCGAAGTTCTGCCGAGCGAGATTGCGCATGACCTGCCGGGCGGCGAATGGCGGCGCATTCAACGGGCAAAAGGCTATCGCGCCATTCTTGTTAACGGTGAGATTACGATCGAGAATGACCAGGAAACCGCCACGCATTCCGGGCGGTTGTTGCGTCACGGCGGCGGCGCGCGGACCTTTCAAGCGGCCGCCGAATAGAATTGCATGCTCGGCTAATCCATTGCCATTGGTACGCCCTAGGACCATGCTGGGACAAGAGCCACACCGGCAGGCAGAAATTTGCTCGCTATTGGAAGTTTTAGGTTTATATTCGCATAGCAACAGTGAGGTTAATGATCTCAATATTCGCGCGAGGGGCCAATGACGCGCGATATTGAGATTGGAGTCGAGGCCATCCTTGTGCGTACTGGTATGAAGGACGGCTGCGAAAATGGAACGGGAAAGGCCCCTGACGGGGAACGAGGTTGTTTTTGAAGATCATGAACTGATCGTCAGCAAAACCAATCTCAAAGGCCATCTCACTTACTGCAACGACATATTCTTAAGGGTGTCCGGTTACACGGAGGCGGAGCTGCTCGGTCAGCCGCACAGCATTATCCGTCACCCCGACATGCCGCGATGTATCTTCAAGCTGCTGTGGGACACGCTCGGCGACGGCCGGGAAATTTTCGCTTATGTGAATAATCGCGCGAAGAACGGTGACAATTACTGGGTCCTGGCCCACGTGACGCCGAGTCGCGATCGGAACGGGACAATTGTCGGTTATCACTCCACACGGCGAGTCCCCGACCGGCAAATCCTGAATGACGAAATCATCCCGTTGTACGAGACGCTTTTGGCCGAAGAGCAGAAGCATGCCGATCGTAAGGCAGGCATGCACTCAGCCTTCTCCTTGCTGGAAAGCACACTCGAGAGAAGCGGCATGCCGTACGACGAGTTCATTTGGCGGATGCAAGCCGCCTAGCAATCACGTAAGTGCCGTGATGTTCGAGTCCTCGCCGATTGGGATGGTGCGGCGAACCAAAAGGAATACGTAAATGTCGACACAAAGTGAGTTGGCAGAGCAAGCACTCGCGGTTTGCCGCGCCATCGCCAACGGAGATTTCGAAGCGCGGATCATCAATATTGATCCGCAGGACGAACTTGCTCCTCTGTGCAATGCGATCAACACCATGGTTGACCGCGCCGATACCTATGTCAGGGAATCGACAGCAAGTTTGGAATATGTGAGCCAGAAGAAGTATTTTCGACGGATCATCGAAACCGGCATGGTCGGGTCTTTTCTTAACGCCAGCCAAACCATCAATGCCGCGACACAATCGATGGCCGATCAGGTCTCCGCTTTCACGCGCATCGTGGACAACTTCCAAGGCTCCATGAACGAGGTCGTCGAGACACTGGCGTCGGCGGCGACAGAACTGGAAGCGTCCGCGGAATCCACGCAGGCCACATCTCAAACGACAAGCGGGCTTGCGGAGAACGTGAGCGCCGCTGCCGAAAGCGCCTCTTCGAGCGTTCAGACAGTGGCGGCGTCGGCTGAGGAGCTAACCGCGACGGTTCGCGAAATCGGGCAACAAGTTTCGCATTCGACGGAGATTGTCGGTACCGCCGTCGATCAGGTCACGGAATCGAATAGTGAGACAAAGAAGCTGGCGGAAGCGTCGCACGAAATTGGTCAGGTGATCGAATTGATCTCCGACATAGCGGGCCAGACGAATCTGCTGGCGCTCAATGCGACGATTGAAGCCGCGCGCGCGGGCGATGCGGGACGGGGCTTCGCGGTTGTCGCCGCCGAGGTCAAAAGCCTCGCGAGTCAGACCGCCAACGCCACGAAAGATGTGAGCGATCAAATCAACCGTATTCGTTCGGCTACCACGGCCGTCGTCGATGCGATCGATCGTGTCGGCAAGACCATGAGCGATGTCACTGAAATATCGAACTCGGTCGCCGCCGCCGTCGAAGAGCAAGGTGCGGCGACCAGTGAAATCGCGCGGAGCGTAGAGCAAGCGGCGACGTCGACGAAAGACGTGAGTGGTAGCATGAGCCAAGTGAACATTGCGGCGGAGGACTCGAAAAGCGCCGCCGACGATGTGCTCGGCGCGTCGAAGGAACTGGCGATGCAGGCCAATCGCCTGCGGTCGGAAGTCGATAGCTTCTTGGGCGAAGTGAAGAAGGTCGTGTAGCCGCATCGACTGGATCGCATGCCAGCGAAACGCGGCGCGCATGGCCGACGGGAGCGATCCGCCCTAGAATAACCGATGCTCACACGGGCGAAGGGAGGGGCGGACGCCATGATCATCGACGCGCAAGTGCATGCGTACGAACAAGACAAGCCGGAGCGGCCGTGGGTCGGCACGTTGGCCGGGCCGCCCGAAGTGACCGGCGACGACATGGTTTCGGCCATGGACGCGGTCGGCGTCGACGGCGCGCTGCTGGTATCGCCGTG
>JANQOH010000432.1 GCA_028289725.1 Alphaproteobacteria bacterium | reverse complement strand
GGCGCCCGTCTTTGACCGTCGGATCAAATGCGATGTCGGCCCTCACCGCCGCATTGAACGCGTTCACGGTATCCAGAAACGCCGCAGGATCGACGCCTTCGAGTTTTCCAGCCAAGTCTTCGAGCGTATCCGCCTCCGCGCGCGTCACTTCTCGGATCCGGTATTCATCCCGCAGGAGATGATCGACCTTGGCGTCAAAAACCTGCCAGGCAAATTGGCCCGGCTGTTCCAGAACCACGCGGCCATACTTCGCGTAGGTGTAATTCCGGAAATCGGCGCCCTCGTCGACGAACCGTTTGCCCTCGGCATTGACCATGATGCCGAAGGGATAGCTGTGCTTCTGAAAGCCGTCCCCGACCGCCAAGTCACCGAACGTCGGCGCGTTACGGTCCCAACCCACCGCGTGACACCCGGACCAATTGCCGATCGGCATGCCGCCGATATCCAGCGCCATGCGAATGCCATCACCCGTGTTGAAGCGCGAGCCGCGCACCTTGGCGAGGTCCCACCCCGGCCCCAGGTAGCGTGTGCGCCATTCCGCGTTCGCCTCAAAGCCACCACACGCCAGAACCACGGCGCGCGATCGCAGGTCTTGGGTCCGGCCGTCGCAACGCACACGTACGCCGTGCACGCCGGCGTCATCAGCGATCAGGTCGGTCGCCCGTGCGCCATACCGCACTTCAATGCCTTCGCGCGCGCAGGCCGCGAACTCCGCCTCGACCAAGCCCGGGCCGCCGCCCCATGCCTCGACGGTCAATCCCCCCCAAAACCGGTACTTGCCGTCAATCTTGAAGGCCTGGCGGCTATACATCGGCATAAACCGGATGCCCTTGCTGCGCATCCAAGCCAGGGTCGGATGGCTGCGATGCACGAGCAGCTCGACCAAGTCGGGATTGGCGCGATATTCCGTCACACGCGCCATATCGTCGAAAAAGCGATCGGCCGAATAACTTCCGAAATCGGTGTTCTGCTTTTCTTCGTCACTGAGGTCCGGCATTAGCGCCAACAGGTCTTCGAGGCCGTCATACACGACACGCATCGCCCCCGCCGTGAAACGCGTGTTGCCGCCGCGTTCATCTTCGGGCGCGCGCTCAAGAACCAGCACGCGGGCGCCGCTCTCGCGCGCGGACAAGGCGGTGCACATTGCAGCGTTGCCGGCCCCAATGACAATGACGTCATAGTCGCTCATCGCGGCCTACTCCGCCGCCTGGGCGCCGAACTGCTCGGCGAAACGGGCCTGGTAGCGCGGCCAAACGTCTGGGTTCAACAAGCGCGGGGGCCGTTGGCCCCGGCAAATCGAGAACCATTGTTCGGCGCAAATCACCGACATGTTGCGCCGGGACTCCTCGGTTACGCCGGCCGTATGCGGACTCGCGATGACAGTGTCGAAAGCCAGCAGAGGGTGATCGAGCGGCGGCGGCTCATCCTCCCAAACGTCCATACCGGCGCCGCGAATCCGTCCGTCGCGCAAGGCTTTTTCCAGTGCTTTCTCATCATGAATGCCGCCCCGCGCCGTGGAGACCAAATAGGCGTGCGACGCCATCAGCGACAACGCGTGTTCGCCGACCATACCCATGGTTTCCGCCGTGTAAGGGCAACAAATTTGCACAAAATCCGAAGTCGCCAGCAGGTCTTCCAACGAAGCTTTCTCGGCGTTGCGCTCGTGAAAATCGGCGTCGGTAAGATACGGGTCGTAAGCCAGGACACGCATGTCGAACGCGGTTCGGCAAATTGACGCCAAGCGGCTCCCGACATTACCGAGACCAATAATGCCGACCGTTTTACCCAATATGTCATTACCAAGGTAATCATTGCGATGCCAATTACGATCGCGCCGCAACGCATGCTCAGTCTCGCCGATCCGTTTTGCGAGTGACAGCATGAGGGCGAGCGCGTGTTCCGCGACCCCTTCCCGATTGCCGCCGGACTGGTTCACCACGATCACACCCGCCTGCGTGCAAGCGTCGATGTCCAACGTGTCGACGCCAGCGCCGTCAGCGGAAATTGCCAACAGGTTCGGGCAACGCGCCAGAAACTCGGCGGTGCCATGCAAATGCTGGGGCAGTTCCTGCCGAGCCGAGCCAATCTGATAACCGTGAATTTCGGCAATTTGGGGCCAGATATCCTCGGCAGGCAGAGCGCGCTCCAAGCGAACCATCTCGATATCCGGCGCTTGTTCGACCATGGTCCGGCCCGCTTCGTGCGTCCAAAGGTCGAAATAAATCATGCGCCACGAATTCTGCGACATACCGCCCTCTTCCATCCTCCAGATCCGGCGCCCGTCCCGACCATCATGAGCGGGTTAAGGCGCGGTGCCCCCATCGGTTACAATGGAATCCGGGACATACGCAAGTTTGCGACCGATTAGCTCTGGGACAATCACGCCAGGCATTAGCCGATATCGTAACGACGCGGCCCTGACATGGATCAAGGACGGCACGCGCCCGAGATAGGACGGTTGGGCCATGGTCGATCTTGTCGCCAAATATGCCCGCGCGCGCGTTCCTCGCTATACCAGCTATCCGACAGCACCGCATTTTCATGCGGGGGTGAATGCCGAAACTTACCGCCATTGGCTCGCTGAGATCCCAAGGTCCAGCCGTCTTTCTCTCTACTTGCATGTGCCCTATTGCCAGCGCCTTTGCTGGTATTGCGGGTGCAATGCGCTGGTGGCGAACCGTCCGGAACGGATCCACGCTTACGCCGACGTCTTGCGAAAGGAGATTGCGCTGGTCGCGGACGCGATTGGCCCGCAGGGAGAAGTCAGCCACATCCATTGGGGTGGCGGCACGCCGACCACGTTGGGCGCCGATGATTTCCTGATGTTGAGCCGGGCGCTGAGCGATCGGTTCACGCTCCTGCCGGGCGCGGAAGTCGCGGTCGAGATCGACCCACGAAGCCTTGACGCCACGAAAGCGAAGGCGCTGGGAGACGCAGGCGTGACCCGCGCGAGCCTGGGAGTCCAGGAACTCGCGCCTAAAGTCCAGGCGGCCATCAACCGCGTACAGCCGTTGGAACAGATTTCAGACACTGTCGGCTTGCTCCGCGCGTCCGGAATCCATGCGATCAACTTTGACCTTATGTATGGCTTGCCGCATCAAACGGTCGCCGATTTGCTGCGGACCATCGACACCGTCGTGGCGCTCAAACCGGATCGGGTGACCGTGTTCGGTTACGCGCATGTCCCGTGGATGAAAAGCCATCAAAAAATGATCGAGGAAGCGGCCCTGCCGGGCGCGAGCGCGCGCATGGCGCAAGCCACCGCAGCCGCTGATCGGTTGGTCCAGCACGGATATCGACGCATCGGCATGGACCATTTCGCGGCGCCAAGCGATCCGATGGTCCGCGCCTTCGACAGCGGAACGCTCCATCGCAACTTCCAAGGCTACACCACGGATGACGCGGATCGCCTAATCGGTCTGGGTGTCTCTTCAATCAGCGCGCTGCCCGAAGGCTATGCGCAGAACACCGACGATCTGAGGGTCTATCGCGACGCGGTGGAGGCCGGCCAGTTGCCGATCACGCGCGGCGTCGCAATCAGCGCCGAAGACCGCTTACGTCGCGCCATCATTGAGCGGTTGATGTGTGACTATGCCGTCGATACAGAGGCTGTCCGGACGCAATTCGGCCAGCCGTTCGAAGCGCTAGCGGACGCGTATGACGCTCTCTGCGAACTCGCCAAAGATGGTTTGGTCGAGGTTGAAGCAGAGACAGTCCGAGTCACGCGGGCCGGCCAACCTTATATCCGATCCGTTGCCGCTTGCTTCGACGCCTATCTTGATCACGGTTCAGGTCGGCATGCGCGCGCCGTTTGAGTCGACCAGCGGCACTGCGCCTCCATGGCTGTATGCGTTATTCGCGCGCCTCCGCCTCTATAACGAATTCATGTGACTGAATAGAAAGCCGCCCATTTCGTATGGCGAGTTTCATGTTGATGGCGCCGGATGGGCAACAGTTTGGGTCATCCTCGCGCGCCATGGCGCGCGCCCAAGTCATGGTCGCGAAATCGATCGAGCCGCTTTTGTGCAAGCTGAACCCCGCCGGCAAATCGGCGTAGACCGCAGTCCAGCTTTCATCCTTTTCCAAGGGCCGCCAGGGCGCGTCGGCCGATTTTACGAACAATTCCTGCCAACATCCGCCGGTCCCATCGACACAATAGGTAAAGGCGAGAATGGTGTCCGGCCCGATGTCATGAAGCTCGATAGTCGACAGACGATGCGATAGCTCGTCCTGCAAGCCCTCCCAGACGACTTGCAGACGGTCCGGTCCAAGGTCTTTCACAATCAACGTCCGACTGGCGCGGCAAGAGAAGTAAGGCTGGGCGTCGGGGTCGACACCAGCAAATGCCGGATCGCGAAACAGCGTCTCACGGCGATACCGGAGAAACCCGAACCGCTGGCCGTCAATCCGACCCAATCGCTTGATGCGCAGGCTGTATCGGTCGGGGAGCCGCCCAATGCTCCGCGCCGCGCAAGTGCCGATCGACACGGCTGGACAACACCGGAGAAGTTTGTTGCGGGTTGCAATCCATGGATCTTCGACGAACCAACGGCCATCGGCGCGGCCGGCTGAAGCCATCGCAACGCCCGGACCATAGCCGCCGTAAATATTGTCCTGTGCGGACACGGGCCACGCCATAAGCACGGCCGCCCAGACTCCGATGATCGACCAGCGTCTCCGCAGAGGCATGCGCCCTTCTCCCTTTGTCTGACAGCAGGGTTATGATGCGATGATGGAATTTGCCTGGACAACCTCTGCGGACACGCTTCCGGACTTGCCTGGGGCGTACGCGTTGAAGATCGACATCGACAAACCAGCGCGATTGCCGTCGCACCGTTTCACGGGATTTTTGGCGCCCGGTCACTATTGCTATGTGGGTAGCGCGCATGGACCGGGCGGCATTCGCGCACGTTGCGCACGCCATTTGCGACAGGACAAGCGCAAACATTGGCACGTGGATTGGTTGACCGGCGTTGCGGTCGGGCTTGCAGCCTCGCCGCATTCCGGCGAAACAGAGTGTGGTTTACTGACCCGCTTGCTAGCCACGGGGCGGGTATCGATACCGGTTCTCGGATTTGGCAGCTCCGATTGCCGAAGTTGCCCATCGCACTTGGTGCGCGTCGAGGGCCCGGACCTATGAAGCAAGCGCAACACGCCATAACGATACGAACCGACGGCAAAGGCTTGTACGAGATCACGGACGCGATCGCGCTTTGGCTCGCCGACCAATCCATACGGCAAGGCATGCTTACCGTCTTCATTCGGCACACCTCGGCGTCACTGATCATTCAAGAGAATGCCGACCCCGCGGTCCAGCGTGACCTCGAGGCCTTTATGGCGCGCCTGGTGCCCGATGATCCTCAGTTGTACGAGCATCGCTCCGAAGGGCCGGACGATATGCCGGCGCATATCCGCGGCGCGTTGACCCAGACACACCTGTCGGTCCCGATTCGCGATGCGAAGATGACGCTCGGAACGTGGCAAGGTATCTATCTTTTCGAACACCGCGTGGCGCCACATAGCCGGGAATTGGTGCTGCACGTTTTGGGCGTGTAGAGGATAGGACGTGATGACCGACGCAACGGGGACGGCCCCCACCTTTCGGCCAATTCTTCGCGTCATAGAGGGGATGCCGGCGTCCGATGGCGCCGGTGTCCGGCTCAATCGCGTCATCGGCCAGCCCACATTCGACAATCACGACCCGTTCCTCTTGCTCGACGAGTTCAAATCGGACCAGCCGGACGACTATATCGCCGGCTTTCCGGACCATCCGCATCGCGGTTTCGAGACCGTGACCTACATGCTGGCCGGCCGCCTGCGCCATAGCGACAATAAGGGGCATTCCGGGGTGATTGACGCTGGCGGCGTTCAATGGATGACCGCCGGCCGCGGTATCGTCCATTCGGAGATGCCAGAACAAGAAGACGGCTTGATGTGGGGTTTTCAGCTCTGGATCAATTTGCCCGCGGCGGAAAAAATGAAGCCTGCGGCATACCAGGAGTTTGATCGCACTGAAATCCCGGAAGAAGACCGCGACGGAGGGACGCGACTTCGCGTGATTGCCGGCAAAACAAGCCAGGGCACCGCCGGCCCGGTGGGGGACGTCACCACCGCGCCCACTTATTTCGACGTGACGCTTCCATCGAACGGCCGGTTCGAAGAGCCGCTCTCGAGCACGGCCAATGGCTTTGTCTATGTCTACGACGGCAGCCTCGTCGTTCACGCCGGTTCCAAATCCAGTCGGATCGAAACCGGCAATTTGGGCGTTTTCGGCGCCGGCGACAGCGTGCAAGCCGAAGCGGCAGAAAACGGCGCCCGGTTCTTGCTTCTCGCGGCCACGCCGTTAAGCGAACCGATTGCGCGCTACGGACCGTTCGTCATGAACACGCGCGAAGAAGTTATGCAGGCCTTCGAAGACATGCGCGCGGGCCGTTTGTAGGCCGCCAGTCTTTCCACCCGGCCGTCGGTCTGACACCTCCGAGCATTACGGAGAAGCAACAATGGGCGCAACGGTTTAGCGACCTATATTGAGCCACAGTATTCATAGGTTGCACAACAGATTGATTCCTAATAATTAAGCAATTTCAGTTGCTTAGGGCGATGATTTGAGGATCGAGATATGAAAGTCACATATGAGCTGCATGCCCTCAGCAAAGGCGATTGGAATATCGACCGCGTGTACGATGGGGCTTCGAAGGAAGAGGCGCTGAAGGATGCCCGTTTGCTCTATCGGGAGCCGCATATCACGGGCGTCAAAGTTATCTGCGAAACCTACAACGAGGACACGAACCAGTCCTCGGAGGTCGTGCTGTACGACACCACTCGCGAGAGCGGCAAACCGGTCGAGCTGAAAAAGCCCAAGCCTGCGCCGGCGAAAGCCCCTGCGCCGGCTGCGGCCAAGCCGCAAGGCGGCATCGCGCGCCAACAGAACGCCCAATCGGCGAAGAAGCCCATGTCGACCTTTAGTCTCGCGGCGCTCGGTGTCGTGTTGATCACGGCCGTCGCTGTTTTGATGGTCATCGTGTCGCGTGGCGCCGAGGTCCTCAGCTCCCTCTAGCCAAGGCCGTCAGGTCAAAACCGCGCGGACGAT
>JANQOH010000425.1 GCA_028289725.1 Alphaproteobacteria bacterium | reverse complement strand
CATCGCGATAGGCGCCGCCGCGGGCTCGGTCGTGCCGGTTTTCGGAACGGCCTTCGGCGCCGTGGTCGGCTTTGTCATCGGAGGCGTTGTCGGCCACCTGGTCAAGAAATATGGACGCTCCCACAGCCATCGTCGCTACTTTCAGAACGCCATCAAGTCGCTCGAAGACCAAGGTATAGAGTTCACGCCGAGGGAAAAGAAGCGGCTGGAGGCAATGCGGCCGGAGCAGTGGAAGTATCTTGCCGAAAAAGGCGCCCCCATAATCAAAGACCTGAGAAAATACTCCTACCTAAGATCCGGAAGCAAACGGTGGGCCAAGCAATTCTTCTATCAGTATGCTGCCATGACAGTTGCGAAAGAGGGCTATCCACGCGCGCAGATAACGTTGGCTGGGCTCCTAAAATCTAGGAAGCGCGCGTATAAGGCGAAGGAGGCGCAGGACGCGCAGCAGCAGGCGCGGGACGCGCAGCAGGGGGCTCTCGCACTGGTCGGCGACGCGCCGAATCCGGTGCCCGACCCGGTCCACTTAGTGGCCAACACCATGCATGACGAGTTGCAGGAATTTGGCGTCGACAAATTTCACAACATAAAGGAGTCCCTACCGTCAAAGTTAGCGGGATCAGTTAACCGTAAACGAGATCTCGTAATCAAGGAATGGGACAAGGTGTTCTTCGCTATAAATCTTGAATTCGGTCCTGGAGCGGCGGACCGTTTTGAAAAGAGATACAAACGCCATTACCGGGCCGCAAACAGCCCTAGATATGTCCGCAGAGCAATCCAAAACGCCAAGAAAACACGGATCGCGTTGAGGGCCTTCATTGGGCCTCACATTAGGCAATACGATAAGGATGTCCAATCGCAGGTCCTCAAGCTGGTCGACCGCTATGCTTTTGACGTCGCAATCGGAGACGTCTCGAGAAAGTCGCTTCTGGACGCGCATCTCAACTTCGATAAAGATCTCATCGAGCACCTAATCGGGGCCGCCGCGCGCCTTCAGGCCGTCAAGGACCGGTCCAAGCCGCAAGCGAACAAAAACCAAGCAATCACCATCCCCGATAATAGAGTAGCGCCTGATATCGTCCTAAGACGTGCGACGCTGGCCAACCGGCTTTCCAGCTATGTCGACGCCTGCGATGGGATATCGGACAAGGTGTATGCGCGCTTCATAAGCGGCGCCGCCGATATCTATGACGAATGCGCGCAGCTTGGATCGTTGTCGGAGGAGGATCTTGCGAGATGTCTTCGGCAATTCGACGCCTCCTCCAAAGACCAAGCCAGGGCCCGAGCCGAGGTTCAGGCCAAAAACCTGCGCCATATCGACGAGCTTGCGGGCCGTCTGAAGGCCGGCGGGGCCGACCGAGGAACAGCGCGCATGATCCTGCGTATGGAGGCGCGGGAACGCGCCTTCCTGGAAGTTGACGGGGGTAATATCGAAGACCTCGAAGTCAAGCCTGGATGGTCGCCGGCTCTCAACGCGAACCCGGAGGCAGACCTGCCACGGGGTGAACTGCTTGTTCGGGCAGGGGATGCGGCCGCGAAGGCGGAGCGTCTGCACGAAGCCCTGCAGGACGATCCCGATTTCGATTATTTGACCCAACGCGATGCGGAGGACATCTACTTTCAGCTCTTAGGATGCGTTCGGGGCGCCGGCTATCGCGATAATGAGATTCTGCAAAAGCTGCGCGAGAACGACTTTTCATCGGTCAAGGAGATTCTGAGGTCCGGCACCGACGTCGGCGCCGTCGGCATATGGCTGCATCGTGGGGCGCGCTCGCTCAAGGAGGCCATCGAATGCGCCAGGCTGCGGGTCGACTTGGCGGATGTGTTGAAAGTGGCCGACATCGATAAGACCGAGCTGGATAAATGGCGCGCTAAGGGATTCACCGATGTCGAGATCGCGGCCTACCGCAACACGTTAATGCTTCGAAAAGTTGAAGAGAGCGAAGACGTTGAACAAGACGGGTCACCAAAACAAAAGCTGGTCGACGACCACTTTATGGGTATCGACGATGAAAGAATGGCCTTCCTCCAAGGCAGCATGCTTACCGCCGATGAGGCGACAAGTCTGCTTGCGCTCGGTCTTTTGCGGGACGCAGACAGTTTGTCGGCGGTCAAGTTGCGGCACCATGCGGACGCTCATGTCCTTTCGGACAAGCACGGGGGCGACGGGGCATTCAACCACGTTAATACGCGGACCATCAGAGAGACGGACGGAAACGTCGACACACGCGTATTTAAGCGAGTCGGTCTCGGCGACAATGTCAAATTGCACGAGCACATGAAGCGGGTTGTCGGATCCAATCTGGCGGCGTCAATGGTGAACGAGGAGCTTGGGTTCGAGGCGATCGTCCATACGCAGCTTTCGACCCGGAGAAACCAAATTGGCATGAGCATGGAGCTGGCCAAAGGGTACTCAGGGGCCCGGTTGCGATCCGGCCACGACACTTTTGTCACCGTGCCCAAGGATGTGCCTCGCTACGCGGAGCTTCACAAAGCCGTAAACGAAGACTTGGCGGAGCACGGCGCGATCAGCGACGAAACCCGGAATTGGGCCAATGAAAAATTGGAGTTCACCCGCTTGCGGATGGTCGGCGACGAATTGCAGGCAACCGGCGACTTCTTGACCAAACTCCTCGAAAACCCCGATTTTCGAGAGAAGATTGGCGATTACGAGATTAACCTATTTCTGAACAACGAGCTGGATGGCCACGCTAGCAACTACATTATCGACGTGCAGCTCGGCCCGGACGGCGTCGAGGCCGCCGCCGTCAAAGGGATCGATAACGATGGGGGGTTCGGCGCGGTGGAATTTGTTCCCCAGTCGCTCCGAACCATGCCGCGCGTGATGAGCCGGCGACAGGCTGATGCGATCAAAAAGATGTACGAAAACAAGGACAATGTTCGCGTTCTCAACGAGGATGGCAGCATCAAACAAGATGACGGCATCTTGAAGAAATTGAGCCGGGTCGTCGTTCCCAGCACGATTCACGTACCAGTAAGGCCGGATGTTGCCTTCCCGTTTGAACATTCGCGTGCCGCCACGGCCGCGGCATTGGGCCCTCCCGAGGACGGCAATCAGCTCAAGCAGTTCGAAGACCGACTCAAAATGCTCTACGACGCGATCAGGCAAGCGGAAACCGGGAACGCCCCAAATAGGCCGGACACCTACCCCCCGCTCACGATCATAACCGGCGGCGCGCCGAAAAACGAAGTGAAAGATAAAGCGCCACCGAAACAAGACGAAGCGTCGATGAAAGCTGATATAAATCCGAAAATTGAAAGTGGTCAGGATAATAACAACGATATTGTGAGAAATGATGAAATCAAAGAAGATATTCCGGTAAATGACAATAAAGATAAGGATGTGACGTGGGCAAGCGACGATGTGACCAAAATATTGGAGAATACATCGTCGATTTACGCCAGGGAGAAGATGCAGCAGAATTAACGACCGATTTGAATGGATTCGCGCACGGGGCCACTGATTTATCCAGGTCGTGCCGCGACGACAGGGAGAGCCGGGTGGTGGTGGTTTCCGAGCGGTGGAACCGGGATGCCCATGATGATCAAGCGAACCGTAACAGCAATGACAATATGGCAAGCTTCGTTTTGAGGATGTGTTTGCGATGACCCAAGGCGTGCCGTCCCGGAAGACCGATACCAGCCATCAGCCGAAGCTCGACCAAAAGGTGGACATTCCGGTAAATACCGGAAAGTCAGGCGCGTTGAAGATTGACGGCAAAGCCTCCGCCGTCAAACAGCTCCGCAAACAAGACATACGTAAGCCCGTTCTGGTCAACGTAAATGAACGGCACGGGACGCTCCGCCCGCAGCTGCCGCGAAGCGGAAAGTTCATCGGCGGCGCCAACCGGACTATATCACCGAGCAAGGGCGAAAATAGGGTCGAGTTTCAGGTACCGCCGAAGTCAAAAGTGGAAGCCCATAGCTTCAGGATGAAGGGGGCTTTGGCGTCTCTCGGCGGCATCACCGGCGCCGGCATCGCGATAGGCGCCGCCGCGGGCTCGGTCGTGCCGGTTTTCGGAACGGCCTT
>JANQOH010000411.1 GCA_028289725.1 Alphaproteobacteria bacterium | reverse complement strand
TCCCGCCAGTCCTCAACATCCGGCCCTAAAACCAGAAACCCGGCCGACGCATTGTCGGCGATGAAAGCCGGCGCGCCGACGGTTTGCCACGCAGCCCATCGCGAGTCCGGTATTTCCAGCGCCGGCTGTGCCCAGGCGATCGCACCGCTGATGTCCTCAAGTGCGTACGGCTGATCGCGCGGTGGCAAGCTCCGGCCCATGCGGAAGGCGATCTCCGGTTCCAAGGCCCGCAGGACGGAGGTCTTCGAACCGATAACCGCCGGGCTGTCATACCGGAACGGCGCAAATAGCCGGCCGGATAGCGGACCGGGAAGCGACAGCATACTTTGCGCGGCCTTGTTTGTGGCACCGACCTTCCAGCCGATACTGTGCAATCCCGATATGCGCGCGAGCTCGTCCTGAACGGCATAGCCGTCTTCGACTGACGAGAGCGATTTTGGCAAGTTGCTCTTCGCGAGCGCCTTATGACTTTGCCAAGCGTCCCAGAGTTTTTGTGCGAGCCGCCCTTTGGCCGCCTCGGACAGCGGCGCTGACATTTTCAAGCCGTTGGCAGTTTTCGGCACCGGACTCCAGACGGCCCACGCGCACGCGTTCGAGCCACATTCAGTATTGATGGGACATCTAACAATTAGATCGATTTGAATAAATTGCCAAGCCATCTATTGGACAATTCTGCGCTTCCCAAAAAGCACATTTGCAATCAAACGAATGATTGAGTCCGGCCTTGGTTCATTCCTGAGTAGGCTTTTGCGGGGCCTCCTAATTCTAATGCGCTGATATGACACATCCATTTGCAGTCACGAAATTTACAGGGCGTGCGCAAATGGAAGCTGACAATACTTGCTAAGGTAAGTGATTAGGGACTACCCGAAACTCAACTTCCGGCACAGCCAGTTAATACAGCGCGATCTCGGAAAATGTATTCCCGTCCGGCGCCACCTCGACGCTTAGTGAATAGGATCGTTCGAGCAGCGCACTAGTACATTGTACGACTGTAGGCGAGTGCGTTGACGCGTTCGAGGTTCCACGGGGGCATATCCGGCGCCTCCGGCGGCTGATGCATTTCGCGACAAAGCGGCCGGTTTCCTTGTATAAGGCCGCAATCTGACATTTTGGGCTGAGGGCGCTGAAAGACTTGCCGGCGCGAGACGAAGCATCACCGACATGAGTGTACAACCAAAACCATTCAACTACGCCGTACCCGAAGAGGCGCTGGATGACCTCAAGGAACGGCTCGCACGCACCCGGTTTCCCGATCAGGCGCCGGATGCGCCGTGGGCTTACGGCACCGACGTCGATTGGCTGCGCGAACTGGTCGCGTATTGGCGCGACACATTTGATTGGCGCCAGCAGGAAGCGCGGCTCAACGCCTTTCCGCAGTTCACGGTGCCGCTCCACGGTATCGACCTTCATTACCTGCATGTCGAAGGGAAAGGACCCGACCCGCTGCCATTGCTGCTGTCGCACGGGTGGCCCGGTTCGGTGTTCGAATTCATGGAGATCATCCCTCGTCTGACCGATCCGGCACGTTTTGGCGGCGATCCGGCGGACGCGGTCACTGTGGTCGCGCCATCGTTGCCTGGCTACGGCCTGTCGTTTTCGCCCGGGCAGAAGCGATTTGGCGTGGAAGAGATCGCCGCCTGTTTCTCGGACTTGATGACCGACGTGCTCGGCTATTCGCGTTTCGCGGCGCAAGGCGGGGACTGGGGATCGTTCATCACGTCGCTTGTCGGCTACACCAATCCGCAGCAGACCGTTGGCATTCACCTCAACATGATGCCGATCCGCCGCGATCCGAAAATGGTCTCCGACCCCACACCCGCCGAAGCCAAATATGTGGAAGAACTCAAACTCTTCTTGAAGGAAGAAACCGGCTACCAGTGGATCCAGGGCACCAAACCACAGACGCTCGCGTTCGGGCTAACTGATTCGCCGGCCGGCCTTGCGGCATGGATCGGCGAAAAATTCCGGACCTGGTCGGATTGCGGCGGCGATATCGAGAGCGTGTTTTCGAAGGATCACCTCTTGGCCAATATCAGCTTCTATTGGTTCACCGGTGCCATCGGGTCGTCCTTCTGGCCATACTACGCCCGCATGCACGGGCCTTGGCCGATCCCGGAGGGCGCCACGGTCGACCTGCCCACTGGCTATACCGAGTTTCCTTGCGAAATCCTGCGGCCCGCGCGCTCGCTCGCCGAACGCGTGTACACCAATGTGACGCGGTGGACAGAGATGCCGAAAGGCGGGCACTTCGCGGCGATGGAGCAGCCGGAAGCGCTGGCCCACGAAATCCAGGAATTCTTGAGACCGCTGAGAAACGCATCGTAACGGCGCAACGCGGATTGGGAGGGCGACGATGACAAAGCCGAACTATGCGCCGCGCGACTGGCAAAGTCAGCCGTCCTACCGGTTTCCGGACTACAAATCGACCGTCCTGCGTGGCCCGACAAAGCCCTTGGTGACGATCGCCGCGTCATTGTCGGAATTGACGGGCCCGGTGTTCGGTCACGACGCGGTCGATCCTTTGGACAGTGATCTGTTTCTGAACGCGCAAAAAAACGGTGCGCCGCTCGGCGAACGGATTATTGTCTCGGGGCGCGTGCTCGACGAATACGAACGCCCGATTCCCAACACGCTGATCGAAATCTGGCAATGCAATGCGGCAGGCCGATATCATCACGATGTGGATCAACACGATGCCCCGCTTGATCCAAACTTTCTTGGCGCCGGTCGTTGTGTGACGGACGATGCCGGTCGCTACAGTTTTAGGACGATCAAGCCCGGCGCCTATCCATGGGGCAATCACCCCAATGCTTGGCGCCCTAATCATATACATTTGTCTTTGTTTGGGCCGAGTTTGGCGACCCGTTTGGTCACGCAAATGTACTTTCCGGGCGACCCATTGTTACCATTGGACCCGATTTTCAATTCCAGTCCGGAGGGCGCACGCGATCGTTTAGTCGCGGATTTTTCGTTGGCCGTGACGCGGCCCGAAGATGCGCTCGGCTACAATTTCGATATCGTCTTGCGCGGGCGCGATGCGACGCCGATGGAGACGTGATCCATGACGCGCGGCCAAACACCCTCTCAAACGGTCGGACCGTTTTTTGCGTACGGTCTGACGCCCGAGCAGTTCCGGTATCCGTTTCGGGGAACGGCGTCGAACGTGATCGCAAAAGCCGCGACAGACGGTGTGCATATCCGGCTCGAGGGCCAGGTGTTCGATGGCAAAGGCGATCCTGTTCCGGATGCGATGATCGAGATATGGCAAGCGAATGCCCATGGCCGTTACAACCATCCCGAGGACGATCGAAAGGACAATCTGCTTGATCCCGATTTTGCAGGGTTCGGCCGCGTTGGCACCGACACCGACGGCCGCTATTGGTTCGACACGGTAAAGCCTGGACCGATCGGAGATGGCCAAGCGCCGCACATCAACGTTATCGTTTTCATGCGCGGTATCCTGTCGCATGCCTACACGCGCATCTATTTCGCCGATGAGGCTGCCTTGAACGCGGAGGATCCGGTATTGGCGCGGGTCGGTCCCGCGCGGCAGGCTACGCTGGTCGCAGGACGCGATGAGACCCCGGGCGGTGTCGTTTACCGGTTTGACATTCGAATGCAGGGCGAAAACGAAACCGTGTTCTTCGATGTATAGCCGGGCGGATCGTGTGGCACGGCCATGACCGTCTCACCCTTTGATTCCGAAATTTTGGGCCCGCTGTTCTCCGACGGGGAAACCGCGCGCCTGTTTTCCGACGAGCACTGCATACGCGTCATGATCGATGTCGAGCGGGCCTTGGCGCGAGCGGAAGCGCGCGTTGGCGTCATTCCCGAGCCGGCGGCGGCCGCTATCGATCAAGCACTGGATGGGTTTGAGCCGGACCTTGCCGCCGTCGGAGCGGCAACCGCAACATCCGGTACGCCGGTCATCGGTCTGATTGCACAGTTGAAACAGGCGGTCGGCGGGGACGTGGCGCAGTATCTCCACTGGGGCGCGACCAGCCAGGACATTGTCGATACCGGATTGATCCTACGCTTGCGGACCTTTCTGGATCTGTGTGCCGCGCGTCTCGATGCCGTGATCCAAGCGTTGGCACGCTCGGCCGATACGCATCGCCGGACCGTGATGGTCGCGCGGACGCGCATGCAGCCCGCCGTGCCGACGACGTTTGGGTTGGTTTCGGCCGGTTGGCTTCTACCGCTCGTGCGGCACCGGGAACGCCTCGCCCAATTGCGTCCACGGCTTTTGGTGCTGCGGTTCGGCGGCGCCGCCGGCACGCTTGCCGCGCTCGGCGATAAGGGGCCCGATGTCGCACGCGCCTTGGCGGACGAACTTGGTTTGGACACCCCGTCGACGCCTTGGCACACGCAGCGCGATGCCCTGTCGGAATGCGCGGGCTGGCTCTCCCTACTCAGCGGCAGCCTCGGGAAGATGGCGCAAGACATCACCCTTCTTGGCCAAGCGGAGGTCGGCGAATTGCGCGATGCCCGCGGCGGTGGATCTTCGACCATGCCGCAAAAGTCCAATCCGGTGCGCGCCGAGACCATTGTGGCGCTGGCACGATCGAACGCCGCGTCCTTATCCGCCATGCATCAAGCCGTGATTCAAGAGCATGCACGCGGTGGTGCGGGCTGGACTCTTGAATGGCTAACGCTGCCGCAAATGTCGGTTGCGACCGGCGCGGCGCTGGCGCATGCGCTAAGCCTGCTCGACAATCTCGAAATCGATGCCACCCGAATGGCGGCGAATCTTTCGCAAGACAACGGATCGATCATGGCGGAGGCGATCGTCTTCGCTTTGTCCGAGCATATGGCGCGCGATCAAGCGGCCGATCTCGTCAAAGCCGCCAGTGCGACCGCCCGGTCTCAATCGCGACCGCTCATCAATGTGGTGCGTGAGACCGCCGGAGTCGTGGTGGATTGGGATAGGCTGGGTAATCCGGCGTCCTATTTGGGTGCGACCGATCGCTTGATCGATCAGGCCCTGGCCGCGGCACAGGGGGATGGCACGTAGCAGTCCCCGAAGCGCCGAGTCGACCTTCGTCGGACGCCAAATTATGCTGTGACCAAACGGCATATCAAAGCGCGACGCGTAAGCGGGCAGGGGGACATCATGAAAATAGTGGTTATCGGCGCAGGCGCCATGGGGGGCTCATACGGCGGATTGCTGGCGGACGCGGGCCACGACGTCAGTTTGATTGATACATGGCAAGACCATGTCGATGCCATCAACCGCGACGGCCTTTTGGTTGATGGCGCGCTCGGTGAACATCGCGTCAAACTGCCGGCAAGCGCCGAAGCGGCGGACGGTCAAACCGCCGACATGGCGATCATCTTTACTGACTCGAACAATACAGAGGCCGCGGCGGCGACCGCCGACAAAGTGCTCGGCCCGGACAATTTTGCGATCACGTTTCAAAACGGCATCGGCAATGTCGAGAAGCTTCAGGCCGTTCTTGGGAAAGAGCGCGTGTTGGGCGGATCGAGCATGTGCAGCGCGGCAACGCGCGGACCCGGTCATGTCTGCCTGACGCACTTACGAGGCACATCGGTCGGTGAGATCGACGGCGGCGAAAGCAACCGCACTGAGGCGGTGGTCAGTGTGCTCGAAGACGCAGGCTTCGGTGCCAAGTCCGTGCCCAATATCATGGGCACGATCTGGGAGAAGTTTGTCGTCAATTGCGGTGGCAACGCGATGTGCGCGGTGACCGGCTTGCGTTCGGCAGAGGCGGTCCGCATTCCCGAATTGGATGTCTTCAAGGATCGCGTTCTCGATGAAGTCATGGCGGTGTTGGATGCCAAAGGTATTGAGCTGCCCAACCCCGATATCGTGTCGCAGATCAAAGTCGGTTCGCGCAAATCGTTCAATCAACCATCCATGCTGCAGCACGTGCTGCGCGGACGGCAGACGGAAATCGACGCGCTCAACGCCATTGTGGTGCGCGAAGCCGAACCCCTTGGTATTCCGACGCCCTATAACCAGTCCCTCGTGGCGCTGCTCAAGGGCCGCGAACTCTCGCAGCAGCGTATCGTCAACGAACCGGACCTCGACTACGACGCGTGGGAGGCGCGGGTGCTCGCGGGCGAAGAGGACTAGGCGCGCGCGAAATGGCTGTTACGACGGAGCGCGCCGGCACGCCCGCGCAAGCGCGCAAGGCGATCGTCGCGGCGGTCCTCGGCAATGTTCTGGAATGGTATGACTTCGCGGTCTACGGCTTTCTCGCGACAATCCTTGCCACGCAAATCTTTCCGGCTGGAGACGACGCGACCGCGCTGCTGACCACATTCGCGGCTTTCGGCGTCGGCTTTGTCGCGCGTCCGCTCGGCGCAATCGTGATCGGCCGGCTTGGCGATGTGCGCGGCCGCAAAATCGCCCTGATGACCACGATTTATCTGATGGCGTTCGGCACCGTCCTCATCGGCGTGGTGCCGAATTTCGAAACCATCGGCGTGCTCGCGCCGATCATCGTCGTCATCGCGCGCTTGATCCAAGGCTTTTCGGCGGGTGGCGAATGGGGTGGCTCGACCGCGTTCATCATCGAGTGGGCCGGACCGAACCGGCGCGGTGTTTTGGGAAGCCTTCAGCAGGCGAGCGTCGCTGGTGGCCTTTTGCTTGGCTCGGGCATCGCCGCGCTGTTCAGCACGGTGCTCGCGCCCGAAGCGATGGAAAGCTGGGGCTGGCGCATCCCCTTCCTGCTCGGCGGCGTGATTGGCGTGGTTGCGGTCTACATGCGCCGCAATATCGACGAGTCGCCGGCTTTTCGCGACGTTGAAGATGCGCCCGCGTCCGATACGGAGACTGAGCCCGGGCCGCGACTAGCGGCGCGCCCCTTCGGCTTCACGATCCTTTGGGCGACGTCCTATTACATTTTCCTGTCTTACATGCCGACCTTTGCGCAACGCCATCTCGGGCTGGAGCGCGCCGACGCGCTGTGGTCGAACACCGTCGGTCTTTTGGTGTTGGTTGTCACCGTGCCGGTGTTCGGCCATTTGTCGGACCGGTTTGGCCGCAAGCCGTTTCTGTTGTTGTGCTGCCTCGGCTTCGTGGTGCTGCCTTACCCGATGTTTGCCGTCATGCTGGACGGCTTGCCGTTCGCGACGATCATCGCGATCCAAGCCTTGTTCGGTTTGTTGATC
Source organism: Alphaproteobacteria bacterium (assembly GCA_028289725.1). Classification (GTDB taxonomy): domain Bacteria; phylum Pseudomonadota; class Alphaproteobacteria; order UBA7887; family UBA7887; genus JAKZSU01. The sequence continues at coordinate 5,911 of JANQOH010000411.1, read as the reverse complement.
GCGACGTTTTCGGGTCCCGGACCTGCCGCGATCTCCGAAATTTTCGCGACGCGCGGGCGCACGACATGGATGTCGATCGGCTACAGCTTTGCAGTCGCCATTTTCGGCGGATTCGCGCCATTCATTGCGACGTGGCTGATTGCGACGACCGGGTCGCCGATTTCGCCGGTCTTTTATGTCATCGCGGCGGCTGTGGTCAGCGCAGGCGTAATTTGGCGCATGAAAGAAACCGCGCACGCACCGTTGCGCTGAGCGGGAGGGAGACAGTCCGATGGTGGCGGAAAACCCGAATCTTGAACCGTGGCAGTGGCCGGAAGAACAGTGGCGGCGCATCGTCAATCATGTGCGCGCAGGCGACCGTCTCCGGCCGGCGGAATGGCCTGACGGTGCGCGCTGCGCCGTGGCGCTGTCGTTCGACTCTGATCACGAATCCAACGAACTGCGCGACGGCGGCAAATCGATCGGGCGCTTGTCGTGGGGACAATATGGCAACCGCGTCGCGATCCCGCGCATCTTGGATTTGCTCGCCCGACACGAAGTGCATGCGTCGTTCTACGTCCCGGCGGTGATCGCGAAGCTCTATCCCGACGAACAGCGCCGCGTTATCGCCGAGGGGCACGAGATCGGCATTCACGGCTGGATTCACGAACTCAATTCGGTGCTGTCCTACGATAATGAACGCGACATCATGCTGCGGTCGTCGGATGCCTTGGCCAAGATTACCGGGACACGGCCGGTCGGCATGCGCACGCCATCCTGGGACTTCAGCCCGCACACGCTGCGTATCGCGAAGGAAATGGCTCTCGCTTACGATTCATCCTTAATGGCGGACGAGGATTGCTACGAACTGCTACTTGATGGGGAACCGACGGGCGTCATCGAACTCCCGGTCGAATGGGTGCGCGACGACGCGGTCCACTTCATGATGCACCGCTTCTCCGGCCTGCGCCCCTATACGCCGCCGACCGACGTGCTCGACATTTTCAAACGCGAATTCGACATGGCGTTCGAAGACGGCGGTCTCTGCCAACTCACCTTCCACCCGCACATTATCGGCTACCGCTCGCGCATCTGGGTCATCGATGAACTGATCCGCCACGCCCGCGGCCGCGGCAATGTTTGGTTTGCGACGCATGCCGAGGTGGTGGAGTGGGCGAAAGAGAACGCGGGGTAGCGGTTCGTTTCAAAAATCGAGTTGGTAGGTTCTGACTCACCCTCACCCAACCCTCTCCCATCGAGGGAGAGGGCTATTGTTGTGGGCCGCGAGATTGGTGCTCGTTAGTTTGGCATCCAATTCCCTCCCCCTTGATGGGGGAGGGTTAGGGTGGGGGTGTTCTCACCGCCAATTCTTAATGAATTACGCCGCCATCCAGCGGTCGCGGGTGGGCCAGCGGTCGACCAGATCGAGGAACAGTGGGTCGATCTTGTCTTGGCCGCTTGCAGCTTCTTCGGCGAGGGCGCCGGGGGCATCGTTGAAAGCGAGGAGCGTCATGTCGTCCATGCGCATCGGGTACAGCACGCCGTCCAAGTGATCGCATTCGTGCTGGAGCAGCGCGGCCCAGCTTCCGGTCGCTTCGTGGCTCACCGTCTCGCCCTCAAGGGTCTGATAACTGATCGAGATGTTCGGCCAGCGCGGCGTTTTGCCGTGTAGGCCGGGGATCGACAGACAACGCTCCCACACCGGCACCTTGGTGTCGGTCAGCGGCGTGATTTCGGGATTTACCATGGTGGTCCACGGCACGGGTTTGAGGCCGGAGCCGGCGGGGATGCGCGCGGCGATCATCCGGTAGACAACGACGCGTTTTTCGACGAACACCTGCGGGGCCGCGATCCCGCTCGCGCCGATATCCTCCAGCGTTTCGCGCATGTCGGCGGCAAGCCGGGCAATCTCCGGATCGGTCGGATTTTCGACGCGCGCCGCGACTTTGCGCAACACCGGATGCCCCATTTTCGCGATCTGGCGTATGGCCATGAACTGCCTCCCTGCTTTGACGTGGCCGTATCCTAGCACTAGAAGAGGCGGAAATTGGAAGCACCAGCGGCGCCTCGCCGCATCGCATACAAAAGCACCGGAGGGGGAGGATATGACGGCATTCAGCCTGGATGATTCGCGCAAAATTATTGCCGCGGCGTTCGAGAAAGGAAAATCGATGGGGCTCAACCCGCTCGCGGTCGCCGTGCTCGACGCCGGCGCGCATTTGAAAGCGTTCGAGCGTCAGGACGGTGCGAGCAACATGCGGTTCGGCATCGCGCACGGCAAAGCGAACGGCGCGCTGGCGATGGGCCTTGGGTCTCGGGCGCTGTTCAACCGCGCGCAGGAACAACCCTATTTCATTGATGCCATGAACACTTTGGCGGGCGGCGCCTTGGTGCCGGTGCCGGGCGGCGTGCTGGTCAAAACCAAGGATGGCGATTTGGTCGGCGCGGTCGGCGTCACGGGCGATACCTCGGACAATGACGAGGCTTGCGCGATCGCCGGAATCGAGGCGGCCGGATTCGTCGCCGATCCCGGCTAATCGGTTGGAGTCGCACAGGGAATCGGCTTGACACGCGCGGCGATCGATGACTCACTAACCGCCTTGGCGCAACGACTGAAAGGAGGTGATCGGATGTCTAAACCCATGGTGAACGTGTTTGCCGCAGCGGCGGTGGCGGGTGGATTGGACAGTGAGGCTTCGATCACGCTCGCGACTTAACACATCGCTGATTGCAGCGAAGACGAGCGCACGCGATACCCTTAAGAAAACGCGGCGCCACCATACGGTTTCAACACTCGCCGCCCCGCATTGGGGCGGCGTTTTCTTTTGTCCGCCCTTTCCCCGGTCCGGCCTGCAATGGTAGGCAAGGCGTCAAAGATGCGATGTCTTGAGGGGACCGGCCGCCATGATCACGCTCTACCATTGCGCCAATGCGCGCTCGATGCGCTCTCTGTGGCTGCTCAACGAACTCGGCCTCGACTTTGAGCTGGTCGAGATGCCATTTCACGTCAAGCATCTGCGGACGCCGGAATATCTCTCGGTCCATCCACTCGGGCGCGTGCCGTGCCTGGTCGATGGCGACCTGACCTTGTTCGAATCCGGCGCGATCGCCCAATATTTGTGCGAGCAATATGACGACGGGACGCTTGGCCGCGCGCCCGGCCACCCGGAGCGCGTCGATTGGCTTCAGTGGCTGCATTATGCCGAGACGGTCGCGGTTCATGGCGCGAGCATGGTTCAGCAGACCGTGATCATCGCCGAACCCGATCAATCGCCGGTGGTCAAGAAGCTCGAAACGCGTCGCCTCGAGAAATCGCTCGAGGTCCTGAATGAACATTTATCCGAGCGTGAATATTTGCTCACCGGCGGCTTCACGGCGCCCGATACCAATGTCGGTTACAGCGTTCACCTTGGCAGCAAGTTCACCGATCTTGCCGCCTTCCCACATGTGAAGGCGTATTATGAACGACTGACCGCTCGCCCGGCCTTCCAGGCTTCCCTGCCGACCGGAGCTGCCGCCGTCTAGCACGCTTCCGCCACCGAATTGAGCCCGACCATGGACGATTCAGCCGCCTCAGAGTTGATCGCGCGCGCCGATGCGCCGGAGGATTTCAAGATTTATGAAACGCGTGACGGATTGTTCAGCAATCGCACCGGGCCGTATTTCATCAAGGGCCGGTTCCCCGACGCCGTCATGGGCGTTCGAATTCTCGAACATCATTGCAACCTCAATAAGGTGGCGCATGGCGGCCTTTTGATGTCGTTCGTCGATACCGTGATCGGCCGCACGGCGGCGGCCGCCTCGCAGCATCTGTGCGCGACCGCGTCACTGACCTCGCACTTTCTGCGCCCAGTGCCGGTCGGCTCTTGGGTCGAGGGGCGGGCCCAAGTGCTAAAGCTTGGCAAACGCGCGGTCTTCCTGCGCGGCGACCTAACGATTGACGATGAATTGGTATTCAGTGCCGAAGGCCTATGGCAGCGGATCAACGTGCCGGGCCGCACCTATCCACCCGAAGGAGTCATGTCATGATCCACCAATTGCGGGTTTACACCGGCAAGCCGGGAACCATTCCGAAGATCTTGGAAGCCAGTGGCACGGTCGCGCGGCGGATCCGCGAAGGCGACAAATACGGTGTGCTGGAAGGCCACTGGTCGAGCGAGATCGGGCCTCTAAACCAGTACGTCCATCTCTGGGCCTATGACAGCCTGGCGGAGATGGAGCGTTTGCGTGCTGAGCTCGGTAAGATTCCGGCCTGGCAATCGGAATATATTCCGCTCATTCGGCCAAGCATTCTGCGCCAGGACGTTTACCTCCTGCGCCCCACGATCGACATGAAGATGCCGAAGGGCGAGGGAAACTTTCATGAACTCCGCCGTTATCGGTTGCAGCCCGGCAAAGCGGTCGAGTTCACAAAACGCATGGCCGACCACCTGCCGGCCCGAGAAAAATATTCACAGAATCTCGGCATTTGGACCTGCGATTTCCCTGACCCGAACGAAGTTTTCCACCTCTGGTCCTACGAAAGCTGGGCGCAGCGCATGGAAGCGCGCAAAGGCTCGCAGGCTGACCCGGACTGGCAAAATTTCCTCAGCTTCGCCGGACCGGTGATCGAGGACATGACCTCCATGATCCTCCAGCCGTCGGAATACTCGCCGCGGAAATAGTATTCCGAGTCCCCCCACCCTAACCCTCCCCCACAAGGGGGGAGGGAACGGTTTTGGCGCGGTGTGGAGGACTCCCTCCCCCTTGATGGGGGAGGGTTAGGGTGGGGGTGAGATACTGCCTGCTAGCTCGCAAACTAGCGTTCACTTACTCCGATGCGCCTCAAGCTTGTCCCAATCGAAGGCGATGCCGTGGCCGGGGCGGTCTGGCGCGATAGCGTTGCCGTCTTCCATTTTCAGCGGTTCGGCCATGTAGTTCTCGAGGCCGAAACCGTGCACTTCCAGATATGCGGCGTTGGGGCACGCCGCGAGCAGATGAATGTGCACGTCATGCGCACCGTGGGACGTGACCGGCAAGGCGTGCGCTTCCGCCAGACGCGCGATCTTCATCCAAGGCGTCACGCCACCGCAGGTGGTCAAATCGGGCTCAGGAAAATCGACGCCGCCGGCTGAAATCAGCGATGTGAATTCGGATACGGTGTGCAGGTTTTCGCCGGCGGAGATCGGCACGCCGCCATGGGCGCGCAGGTGCGCGTAGCCGGTGTAGTCGGTTGGCCCAATCGGTTCTTCGATCCACACCAGATCGAAGTCGCGCAGCGCGTGAAAGGCTTTCATCGCTTGGTCCGTCCGCCATGCCTCGTTGGCGTCGGTCATTAGCTCGATGTCCGGGCCCAAATGATCGCGCATCGCCGTCACGCGCGCGACGTCCTCGCGCAAAGTCGGCTTGCCGAGCCGCATTTTGATCGACTTGAACCCGGCCTCGAGGCTGCGCGTCGCGCCGTCCAGCAGTTGCTGGACCGGAAAGTTGAGGTCGATATTGCCGGCGTAGGCACGCACGGCGGGATCGTGGCCGCCGAGCAAGCGCCACAGCGGTTCGCTGAGACTATTGCCACGCAGGTCCCACAAGGCGGTGTCGACCGCGGCCAGCGCGAACGTCACCGGGCCGCCGCGGCCGGAATAGTGCAAGCGCCGCCACATTTGCCGCCATAGCCACTCGATCCGCCGCGGGTCCGCGCCCTGCAAAATATCGCCGAATCCATTTTCGATGATCGACGCGACCGCGCCGCCCTGGCCCGGAAACAGCACCGTGTAGCCGCACCCGCTTGCGCCGTCGGAATCGGTGATCCGGCTCATCACCATGTCGAACTCGCTCATGACGCCGGTGCTTGCGGCTTGCACCGGCGTCGGGAGGGGTAGGCGGTACACGGTGGTTTCAATACGGTCGATCTTCATGGGTCTTGGTCCTCCCCTCCATTGACCGAGTCGGCGCG
>JANQOH010000400.1 GCA_028289725.1 Alphaproteobacteria bacterium | reverse complement strand
AATCAAGGCGACACCGGTCCCGGCAAGGGCTGCCTTATCGATCAGACCAAACGGCGCTGGGCGCGCATCGATGTTTTGCTGCGCCATCCAATTGCGCGTGAAGCTCGGCACGATGCGGCCGCCGATCAAGCTGATCAGGAAACCGATCACCGCCAGGCCGGCGCGCTCCGCCGATGCCCGATCAATTGCGTCGAACGATGCGGCGTGAAACGCCGCGTTGGCCAACGCGAACAGCGTGACTAGAACGCAGATGGGAACGTGCTTGATCTTTCGGCCGGCGATGATTTCGCGCCAGGTTACCGCGGCAAGCACCGCCAAGAACGCGACATCGATGGCGGCACAGAGAAGCGGGGCAGCCGCGGAAACCGCCATCGCGATCCGGCCGGCTGCCCAAAGCGCTGCCAGAAGCATGAGCGGCCTGCCGGCGACCGGCAAGCGGCCCGTCCAGTTCGGAATGGCTGTCAGCAAAAATCCGGTGAGGACCGCGGCGACATAGCCGAAGATCATCTCGTGCACGTGCCAATCGCGCGCCGACAAGTGAGAGGGCAGCGTCCACCCCGAGGCGAGCATGATCAACCACAGCGGCAGTGCGATCGCGGCATGCACGGCGGCGCCGAGAAAGAACGGGCGGAAACCGCGTTCAAACAGGGCTGGCCCTTGATAGGCGCGAATGGTCTCAGCGGAAGTCGCCACGTGTCCGAACCCGTTTCATTGAGCGGCGTGCCCTTCGCGTCGCGGTTGGGCGGATGCATTTAACATTGTTCAAATTTGCGTGGCGCCCTTGGCGAGGCGGGGCGTTGCGCGCACAATTGTCGCCAACATAGCAGGAGGCAAAGTGATGGCGCGCAAAAACGACCCAGAAGGGAAACGGCTTCCGATCAAAATGGATTCCACGTCGAACGGCGAGTTTGTGCCGGTCCCGCTGGACAAAGTGCAGCGCGGGGCGAACCGGTTGGCGCAAACCTGGGCCACCGACAACGCAAAACGATTGTCGGTGTCGCGACGTGATTTCATGGTCTCCGCCTGCGGCGCGGCAAGCACGCTGCTTGCGTTCAACGCCGCCAACGCCGCGGCTGGGCGAACCGGCGGCTTTTTTGAATTGAGTCAGACTGCGGCGGTCGATCCCGAAATGGCGGTTGAGCAGCTTGGTGACCGTGAGTTCGTGTTCGATGTGCAGGGGCATTTTGTCGGTGAGCATGGTTTGGGCCGCGTCGGCCTTGGCGACTCGGACAAGTTCATCAAGGACATTTTTCTCGATTCCGATACGGACATGATGGTGCTGTCTTTCATCCCATCCCGTCGCGAGAAGGAGCTCTTGAGCATCCAAGAAGCGGATGCGACACGGCGCATCATCGACGAAATGGAGGGGACCAAGCGCCTCTTAATACACGGCCGTGTCAATCCCAACCAGGACGGCGACCTGGAAGGCATGGACGAGCTCGCCGAAGAGTGGGGCGTCTCCGCATGGAAATGCTACACGCAGTGGGGCCCGAACAAGCGCGGGTTCTTTTTGTATGACGATATTGCGCTCGAGATGATCGAGAAGGCACGGGCTCTGGGCGTAAGGAACATCTGCATCCACAAGGGATTGCCGTTCGGCCGCGACTCCTATGAGCATAGCTTGGCAACCGATATTGGCGTGGTCGCCAAGATGTTCCCCGACGTCAATTTCCTCGTCTATCACTCGGGCTTCATTTCGGGCCAGGCCGAAGGCCCCTACGATCCAGGCCGGGGCGAAGGCGTGGACGAACTCATTCGTTCGGTGGAGGAAAACGATGTGCCGCGCAACAGCAACGTCTACGCGGAATTGGGCAGTACATGGCGTTTCGTGATGCGCGACCCGGATAGCGCGGCGCACATCATCGGCAAGCTGGTCAAACACATTGGCGAAAATAATGTCCTCTACGGGTCCGACTGTATTTGGTACGGATCGCCGCAGGATCAGATCCAAGCGTTCCGCAGCTTCCAAATCTCAGATGAGCTGCAGGAAAAACACGGTTACGCGAAACTCACACCGCAGCTTCGGGCGCAAATTTTTGGCCTGAACGCGGCGAGACCATACGACATCGACGTGGCGGAAGTGCTGAAGCGCGCCCGCAAGGACCCCGTGGAACGCCGAAAAGAAACCTACCGCGAACGGCCCGACCCCCACTTCCAGACTTTCGGCCCGAAGACACGGCGGGAGTTTCTCGCGCGCCTCAAGGCACGCGGCGGCACGCCGATCTAGAACAAACGAAGCAGGCCCGGTCCCTCTGCCGGGAACGGGCCTCGACTTCCCGGAAACCAATTGCTATCTGGAGGAGAGCAATCCCGTCATTCGAGTCCGTACCGAGACAGCCTCAACGCGGCCTATGTGTACGGCTGAAAATCCGATTCCGTTCAGTTTAGGAGGCGTTCCGTGTCCCGTGTCGGTCAAGACAGCCTTAAAGCGCGTCGAACACTGAGTGTCGGCAGCCAAGAGTATGACTATTTCAGCTTGCCGGCGGCGGTTGAAGCCGGGATCGGGGATGTCGCGCGACTGCCGTATTCGCTGAAGGTTCTCTTGGAGAATTTGCTGCGCTTCGAAGATGGCGTCACCGTCACCGTCGAAGATATCAAGGCTTTGGCGGGCTGGCTGAAGGACCGGAAGATCGAACGGGAAATCGCGTACCGGCCGGCGCGAGTTTTGATGCAGGACTTCACTGGTGTTCCGGCGGTTGTCGATTTGGCGGCCATGCGCGACGCCATGGCGGCGCTGGGCGGCGATCCGGACAAAATCAACCCGTTGGTGCCCGCGGACCTGGTGATTGATCATTCGGTTCAGGTCGACAAGTTCGGCACCGAAGGCGCGTTCGCCGACAATGTGCGGATTGAAATGGACCGCAATCGGGAGCGTTACGCTTTTCTTCGGTGGGGCCAGCAAGCCTTCGACAATTTCCGTGTGGTGCCGCCTGGCACCGGCATTTGTCATCAGGTCAATCTGGAGCATCTGTCGCAGACGATTTGGAGCTCGCAGGCAGACGACGGCCGCACAATTGCCTATCCCGATACGCTAGTCGGGACCGATAGTCACACGACCATGGTCAACGGTCTGGCGGTCTTGGGTTGGGGTGTTGGCGGCATCGAGGCCGAGGCCGCCATGCTTGGCCAGCCGGTCTCCATGCTGGTCCCGGAAGTGGTCGGCTTCAAACTGACGGGCACACTCGCGGAGGGCTCGACCGCAACCGATTTGGTCCTAACGGTCACCAACATGCTGCGCGCCAAGGGCGTTGTCGGCAAATTTGTCGAGTTCTTTGGTCCCGGCCTCAATAGTCTACCGCTCGCGGACCGCGCGACGATCGCCAATATGGCGCCGGAATATGGCGCCACCTGCGGCTTCTTCCCGATCGACGACAAGACGATCGACTATCTCTCGTTCACGGGACGCGACGCGGAGCGCTGCGCCTTAGTCGAAGCCTACGCCAAGGCCCAGGGCATGTGGCGCGATGCCGATACGCCCGATCCTGAGTTCACCGATACCTTGGCGCTTGATCTCGCGACCGTCGAGCCGAGCTTGGCGGGGCCCAAGCGGCCGCAGGACCGGATTGCGTTGAGCGCCGCCAAGTCGGGTTTTGATAACGTGTTGAAGGATGCGTTTGGCCGCGGCAATGGAGCGGCCGGGGCCGCCAAAGTGGATGGCGCGGACTACGAGCTGAGTGACGGTGATGTCACGATTGCCGCGATTACGTCTTGCACCAACACGTCGAACCCCAGCGTGATGATCGGCGCCGGCCTTGTGGCGCGGAACGCGCGCGAAAAAGGGCTTTCGGTCAAACCGTGGGTCAAGACGTCCTTGGCGCCAGGATCGAAAGTTGTCACCGAATATCTCGAGAAGTCAGGGCTCGACGATGACCTCGACGCACTCGGATTTAATTTGGTCGGCTACGGGTGCACAACATGCATCGGCAATTCGGGACCATTGCCGGAGCCGATTGGCAAGGCGATCGATGAGGGCGACCTCGTCGTGACCTCCGTGTTATCGGGTAATCGCAATTTCGAGGGGCGTGTGCATCAACAAGTGCGCGCCAATTATCTGGCGTCGCCGCCGCTTGTCGTGGCCTATGCGCTTGCCGGGACGATGCGCAAGGATTTGCTGACCGAACCGCTTGGGACCGGTTCGGACGGCGAACCGGTTTATCTCAAGGACATTTGGCCGAGCACGGAGGAGGTGGCGGGCGCGGTTCGCAACGCCGTGACCCCCGAGCAGTTTGCGCAAGAATATGCGGACGTCTTTTCGGGCGACGCCGATTGGCAGTCGATTGAGACCGCGGCCAGCCAAACCTATGACTGGCCCATGTCAACTTATGTGCAAAACCCGCCCTATTTCGTCGACATGCCGGCCGAACCCGCACCCGTGACCGACATCGAGAACGCGCGCGTCCTGGCACTGCTCGGCGATTCCGTGACGACTGACCATATCTCGCCCGCGGGCGGCATCGCGGTGAACAGTCCCGCTGGCGAATATCTCAACTCGCTCCAGGTCGCGCGGAAGGACTTCAATTCGTACGGGTCACGGCGCGGCAACCATGAAGTGATGATGCGCGGCACATTCGCGAATATTCGCCTGCGCAACGAGATGGCGCCGGGGACCGAGGGCGGATGGACGAAGCTCATGCCCGATGGCGAGGTGATGTCCATCTATGACGCAGCCATGAAATACGCCGAGTCCGGTACGCCGCTCGTGGTCGTTGCTGGCAAGGAGTACGGCACCGGCTCGTCACGCGACTGGGCGGCCAAAGGGACCATGTTGCTTGGCGTGCGCGCGGTGATCGTCGAGAGTTTTGAGCGGATTCACCGGTCCAATTTGGTCGGTATGGGCGTGCTGCCCCTGCAGTTCAAGGATGGCGCGACGCGCCAATCGCTGGGCCTCGACGGCAGCGAGACAGTCACGATTTCAGGTCTGGCATCCGATCTGAAACCGCGCATGGATGTGCCCTGCACGATCACGCGGGCCGACGGATCGAGCCAATCCTTAACATTGCTGTGTCGGATCGATACCGAGAACGAGGTCGATTATTATCGTCACGGTGGCATCCTTCACTATGTGCTGCGGCAGCTTGCAAATGGCTAACAGGATCGCTTGCGTGACAAGATTGCGGGCCATTCCAACAGTTTGCCGAAAACACGCAAAAATCGCGGGAACGTGACGAGTGCCATTCACTGACAGCATGGCTCAATCTAAATATCTGAGAAATATCGATATTTATGGGTAAAGTCGCGTCAGGGCGATGCGCCTCACGGTGCATCAATCAGATGTGATTGGCTTGACCCGAACCCCGATCCTAACCTTAGAGCCTCCAACAAAAAGGCGAAGATCCATGAGGTGGATGACAACCATTGTGGCGACTTTGTTCGTCGTAGCGGCGAGCGGGCTCGCGGCCGCGGACGATCACAATTCTCGACCGATCCTGGTTGAGCTTTTCACGTCACAAGGCTGTTCCTCCTGTCCACCCGCCGATGCGCTGGCCGGTGACCTGACGCAACGGTCGGATGTCGTCGTGTTGTCCTATCACGTCAGTTATTGGGACTATATCGGCTGGGAGGATCCCTTCGCGACCGACGAGACGACTCAACGGCAATACGACTATGCGGAGGCCTTGCGCCAACGCAATGTTTACACGCCGCAAATGGTCATTGGCGGTAGCACGCATGTGGTCGGATCCGATGTGCCGAGCGTCTTGAACGCCTTGGCGAGCACCAGTCGTGGCCTGCCGCGCCCACCGCAGATCGCGATCGGGAAAGTGGGCGATCGGTTTCGGGTCAGTCTCGGAGCGGGCCGCTATGACGGCGCGGCGGACGTTTTGTTGGTCCGCTATGACAGTCGGCACGATACGCCGGTGTCACGCGGAGAAAACCGCGGTCGGACGGTGACCAACTACAATGTGGTTCGAGATTTTCGAAAGATCGGCAGGTGGGTCGGCGACAAAACGCAAATCATGCTTGAAGG
>JANQOH010000323.1 GCA_028289725.1 Alphaproteobacteria bacterium | reverse complement strand
ACGAAAGCGGCGGCGATTTCGGCCGGAACCGTGCCATGCGCACCCTCGGGGTGCGGCGCACCGATCGCGTGCGGCAATACGATCAAAACCACGCCGGCGATTCGCGCGACGACACGAGGCATCAACACGATAAGCGCCAACCCGGCTGCCGTGGCGATCACGGTCCCGCCCCACCAGATTTGACGGGCGGTCAAATCGGCGGCTTCCATGCCCGGCAGTTCCGGCGGCAAACCGAGTGCCGGCGCCAGGCTGAACACGGCATAGCCCGCCGCGCCCCACATCAGCCCTTCGCGCCAACCTGCGCCACCACGCAACGCCATGGCGGCACTCAGCAGAAGGGCGAATCCAACGCCGGTCAGTACATTGGCCATAAGCGTGAAGGCGAGCCTCTCGCCACCGTCCGCCGGCGCCCATACGTCTGTGTCGTGGGCATGGCCGTCCACTACAGGCTCGTCATGATGATGATCCGCGCCGGCGCCCTCAAAAGTCTCGGCCTCGAGGATCAGCGGCAGCACTTTGACCGACTGCACGCCGGTCAGCAAAAGCGCAGCGGCGACACCGCCGATCACCGCGGCGAACAAAATCCGTGCAAACATTTGAAGACGCCTAACTGGGGCCTAATGGCAAGGAAAAGCAGCGGCGTGGCGGGTATCGTGCGCGGCGTTGTGAATAACGGCGGGCCCGGCAAAGCCAACGCCATACAAAATTACAAGACCGAGCAACGCGGCAAACAGGGCTGAAACCCTAACGCCGGATCGAGACGCGGCGCGCCCCTGCAGGGCGGTCGTTGCGGCGTTTGTCATGGCGGTCTCCTCGCTCCGAATCCTTGTCGCTTGCGGCGGGTCAACTATAAGCAACCGGCCGCTGAGCGACAAGCAATCCTGCGGTTTTCAGACTTACAATTACGGCCTAGCTGCGTTGCACCGGCACCCCGTCCAAGAGCCCGTTGTCGTGCATGTCGAGCCACTCGTCCATAAAGATCTTGTTCCACTGGGTGGTCAGCGGATGATCCATCATGTCGCGATAGACCGACCACATGGTGACCAGCTCGTCGGCCCCATCGCGGAACGCGGCATAGGCGGTGTCAACGGTGCGGACCAGCGCGGCCATGATGAACGGTCGTTGCTCCCAGCCGTCGAACATCTGGACACATTCGCGGATCAGCTTGGTCGAGTCGCCGCCCGCATCCTTGACCGGCTCGCAGAACGGCAGGATGTGATCGACACCCGCCTGCGCCACCGCAGCGGCTTGGGTGAGCGAAAACACTGTGGTGCAGAAGGTCTCGACGCCCTTTTCCTTGAGGACGCTAAACGCCTTCAAGCCGTTCACCGTGCACGGGATTTTCAGAATCACCTGATCGGATAAATCGGTAAACACCTGGCCCACCGCGAGCAGTTCGTCCACCGAATGACCGTCGATTTCGACGACCACCGGCTTGTCGGTCATGGCGAGATATTTCTTGATCAGCGGCACCACACCGCCGTGCGTTTTGGCGTATTGGTTCAACACCACGGTGTTGGTGACAATTCCGGCAATGCCAAGCGGCATCCAATCCTTCAATTCGTCGGGCTCTCCGGCGAGCCAGATTGTGGGACCGCGCCCCTGACGGCGGGCCTCCGCAACCGGGGCGATGTCGGAGTCGGGACGGCGCGAGGTGGCAAGCGAGACAACGGATTCAGTCGCCATAATGGATCTCCTCCTGATACCGGCTGGCGAGGTAAGCTCTCCAAGGCGTTGACTGTTTCAGTCTACTCTTGTTTGGCTGCCTGTCCTATCGAAGTGAATTCGGTGCCGTCGATGCGCACGCAAATGGAAAGCGCCAGGTATCGGAATACCTGGCGCTGCGGTGTCGGCAGTTTGTTCAGTGTGCCGGAGGCTTACGCCGGCGGGGCTTCGGGTGCGTCCGGCGTGCCATTGCCCTCGGTCGGGGGCCTGTTGCGGCGCTCATTCATGAACTGATCGAACTCCGCTTTGTCCTTGGCGTGCCGCAGCCGCTCAAGAAACGCTTCGAATTCAACCTGTTCATCCTCGAGCCGGCGCATGGTCTCTTCGCGGTACTCGTCGAAGGCGCTGTTGCCGCTCGTCGCCGTCTTGCGACGCCGGCGGCGCCGGCGCGAACGGAAGGATTCACCGTTTTCATCGGAATTATGCCAGCGACCGGGGCCGCGATACGTCCAACATCCCATGCGTCCACTCCATAAAAGGTAAGCCAAGATTGCGAGGCCTATGGGCCAGAAGAGGATGAAGCCGAGGATCATCACAGCGATCCATGCCGGTTTGCCGTAATCGTCCAACTTCTCCGTGAGTTCCATCGGTTCCCCATGTAAATGTTTTTTACATTCACATAGCTGGCGATGGGTCGGTCCGCTTTCAAGAAGGAGATACGAGAAATTTTGAAATTTTTGCGGCGAAAGCGGGCTCAAACTTCCCGGTCGTCGCCGATGCCCAAACCATCGAGGTACACGAGAATGGCCGCTTCCAGCAGATCTTCGGGCGGCATCGGCACTTTTCGCCGCGCGTCGTCGCCACGGCCAAACAGCGATGCGATGCCGTGGGACATCGCCCAGATGTGCAGGCTCATCATCAACGCCGGCGGTCGCTTCTCTTGCGGCAATTCCGCGATCAGCGCTTCCGAAGCGCGACGCAAGATGGCGAACGCTTGGTCGCTCGCTTGCGCCAGTTCGCGATTCGCGTCGGGCGGCAATCGCGCCTCGAACATCGCCGCGTAATAGGCGGGTTCAGTCTTGGCGAAGGCCAAATAGGCTTGGCCGACGGCCTTAAAGGCCGACAAGGTATCCGGTTGGCCGTCATTCCAAGCGTCGGACAACTTTTCCGCAAACCGTTCGAAGCCGCGCCGGGCGATGTCCGCCATGAGCGCGTCGCGGTCGCGGAAATGCCGATAGGGCGCGGCCGGACTTACGCCCACCGCGCGCGTAACCTCGGCAAAGGAAAATCCCGCCGGACCATATTCGCGTATCAGGTCCAAGGCGGCTTGAACCAAGGCTTCGGTCAAATTTCCGTGGTGATATCCACGCCGTCCGCCAGCGTGTTTGGATCGCCTCATGTAAATATCTCTTACATGAAATGCCGTTCGGGCGCATCCCGAATGCAGTACTATTCGCCCCTTCATCGATTTCGGGCAAAAATATGAGCGAACTACCGCCGATGACGTTGATCCTGGGCGGCGCGCGGTCAGGAAAAAGCCAGCATGCCGAGGCGCTTGTTTTGGCGACGGATGCGACCCCGATCTATCTGGCCACGGGCGCAGCCCATGACGACGAAATGGCCGAACGCATTCGCCAACACAAAGAGCGTCGCGGCGAACGATGGCGCACGGTCGAAGAACCGTTGGACCTCGCGGACGCGCTGCAGCGGGAGGCGACGCCCGGAAAAGTCGTGCTCGTCGACTGCCTAACCCTTTGGCTCGGCAATTTGATGGGGGCCGACCGCAACATTGAGCGAGACATAGCCGCCCTGTTGGACATTTTGCCGTCTCTCTCCGCACCGATCGTTCTGGTGTCCAACGAAGTCGGCCAGGGGATTGTGCCGGACAACGCGCTCGCCCGGCGCTTTCGGGACCTCGCAGGCTCAATGCATCAAGATCTCGCCGCCATCGCGGATCGCGTCGACTTCGTGACGGCCGGCCTGGCCCAAAGGCTCAAATAGCGACGCGCGAAATTTATTTGCGCCTATGAAACCGTTGGCAGGCGGGTCTTTTTGCCGGCGACCGCCCTTCACACAAAGCGATTTCCCTGGGCACGGACCCGAAACAATCTATCTCACATGCGGGGAAATGGGCCGTGAGGCAACGCGATGGTAATCATCTCGACGTTGCTCGGTCAGGAGCGTGACCGTTCCGGAACGGGCGACACACACGAGCAAACGCAACAATCGACTGTTGACGGGGATCGACGGCGACCTGATTCGCCGATGCGGCGGCACGAAGTGCACGACACGGCCGATGAAAGGCTGCCCGAGGCACCGTCAACCGATGTCGCGGCGCGATCTTACATCCACCTTTCGCGGTTTCTGATCATCAACATCGCAGCGTGCGCGCTGCTGACCGCCGCCTGGCTGAAAGGTTGGCTGGGCATGGTGGTTGTCGCGGACCGGTCGTACATGACGCTGGTGATCGCCGCTGCCTTGCTAATCGGCCTCTATCTGTGCGCAACGCGCATGATCGGCCTGCGTCGTTTCGTTTCGGGCCTCAAGCACCCGGCGCTGTCGGAACCGCGGCGGACCGTCTTGCTGATGCGAATCGGCATGGTGCGTCACATCGCAAACAACTTGGTGTTGCTTGGCCTGATTGGGACCGTGCTCGGCTTTGTCATCGCCTTCGCCGGTATCGAACCGGGCATGATCGGCGACACTGAAATGGCGGCCGGCATGATCAGCCAGGTGGTCGACGGCATGGGCGTCGCGCTTTACACGACCTTGGTCGGCGCGATCGCGCATATCTGGCTCTACGGCTGTTACAAAATTCTCGAACACGCCGCGACGGCCGCGTGGATGGGCGAGCCATGTTAGACGTCGAGCGCGAGGAAGCGAGCGGCACGGTTTTTCGGGACGCCATTCTGCTTTCGCTGCTCGGCTTGATGCTGATCATCATGATCCTGCTGCAATACTTCAACCCACCGACGCAGGAAGCGCAGAGCGAGCCGCCCGGCAACGTCATCGTCGAAATCGAATGGCCGAACCATCTCGACGCCGATATCGACCTGTGGGTCCAGGCCCCGAAGGACCGGTCCGTCGGTTATTCGAACAAAGGCAACGCGGTGCTGAATCTATTGCGCGACGATGTCGGCGCGCGTCAGGATATCTCGAATATCAATCACGAAATCACTTATAGCCGCGGCGTGCTCGCCGGCGAGTATATTGTCAATTTGCACTACTACGCCGACCATACCGGTCAGCGTGGACGTGCGAAGGTGCCCGTGCACGCTTGGGTTAGCGTCAAAAAAAATAGCATGGCAACACCCCGTATCATCGTCGACCGTACCCTGACGATGGAACGCGTCGGTGACGAAAAAACCGTCTTTCGGTTCAAATTGAGCGAGGAGGGAAATCTGGTCTCCGGCTCGATCAATGAACGCTTCAAGGCGATTCGGGCGTGGAAGGGCTGATCAGCGCGGCCTTTGTTGGCTGGGTCGTCGCGACGGCGGCGCTCGCATTTTCGGCGATCGGTGCCCCCATCCATTGGGGAAGAAGGCTGGTCTTGGTTGCCATCTTGCCGGTCGCGCTGGGCCTCGGCGGTTGGATCATGATGACCCTGATGACCGGCCCGAAGCCGCACTATTTGGAATGGCGTGAGGGCGAGACCACCCTCCTTTCGCACAGTTGGATCGAAGGCGAAGCGATCTTCCTATGGGTCCGCTGGCCGGACGAAGAGAAGCCACGCGCCTATCGCCTGCCTTGGAGCGAAGAAACCGCCGAGCAGATAGAGAAAGCGGAACAAACCGTCGAAGCCGAAGGTGGCGAAACCGTCGTGGAATTCCGCGAGGGCATGACCGGCGAGACCGCAATGGTCGCGGAAAACGAAGCCGACGTCCGCCTCGATTTCGAACTCAGTCTCGAGGACCGCCAGCCGCCGACAATTTACGCATTGCCGCAGCCGACGCCGCCCGCCAAGCCAACCACCGAACAAGACCCCGTCATTAACTTCGGTCAGGGCGACTCAGAGGAACGCTCGTAATATTAGGCGCGCGGCCAAGCGGTGATTGGCGGACAGCGGGAAATTTGCACGTGCCGAAATTTGGGTTCACTACCATTACCGTCTTGGCAATAACGATCGGCGCCACCACGAGCTACGCATCAGGCGGCGGCTCGGAAGCGGCCGGCGCACAAATTGCGGAAAATCTTTGTTCGCGATGTCACGACATCGCGGACGTGGGCCCAAGCCCAGTCGCCGATGCACCGGGTTTCCGAAACATTGCCCGACAGTGGCCGCCTGACCATCTTCGCGAAGCGTTCGCGGAAGGCATTATGGTCGGACATGGCCCGGTCGAGATGCCGTCATTCGAGCTTGGCCCCGATCAAATCGACGACTTGATCGCGTATCTCAATCGATTGGCGAAGCCATAGAACCGGCCGAGCGAAACGTTACTTAGCCAGCCACCTTTTGAAGTGTATGCCGGCGATTTTCTGAGAGCGGCCGCACCAAACGCGTCCCGCTCCCCTCAATCCTGCGTGGTCTCTTTGACCGGTCCGCCGTCGAGTGCGGCGAACACCGTTTGACGCTCGATTTCCTCGACGTTCTCCGGACGCGCGAAAGGCTCGGGCGCGGTTTCGCCGGCTTGGCGCGGACGGCCGATCGCCTGAAAAAAATCCTCCAGCCCGCCTGGCATCAATACCCACATCATTTTGAGATCGACCGAACCGTCATTGATGAATGTGTGCTTGTTCCATGGCCCGACATAGACCGTCGTGCCCGGTTGAATCGGGTGCTCCACGCCATTGACCACCGCTTTTCCGGTGCCTTCGAAGAAAAACAGGAGCTCTTGTTCGCTGCCATGCTGGTGCTCACGCACGTAACAGCCCGGCGCGATGACCTGAATGCCTGAGGAAAATCCCTGGATCTTCTCCGAATCGCGTTTTGACACACGCACCTCGGAATAGCCATTGGCCGGAACCGGCTGCCAAAAACTTTCACCCTCATCAGGCTGGCGCACGACCACAGCGCCCGGTTCGTTCTCTGCCATGTGCCGCCTCCTTTGGCGTTCTATTTGGACTGATCCTGACCCGTCATCCACCCGCCCGCAAGAGCGGCCGTGGACAAACTCGGGTTTATGATTTCTCGCTAACGCCGGCCTCGGCAAACGTCGCCATGCCGACATGTGTTGCGATCGCCGCCTTGACAATATGTGCGGCTAACGCGGCGCCCGACCCCTCGCCCAAACGCAATCCGAGATCCAGCAACGGCGTCATGCCGAGCGCGGCCAGCAATCGGCTGTGACCTGGTTCCGCTGAGCGATGCGCGGCGACGCAGTGATCGAGAGCGCCGGACTGCGCGGCTTGAAGCACCGCGGCGGCGGCGCAGCAAATGAAGCCATCAAGTAGTACGGGTACGCGCTTCTCCCGAGCGCCCAAGATCGCGCCCGCCATCGCGGCCAGCTCGCGGCCGCCAAGACAGCACAGAGCAACGAGCGGATCATCTAATGCGGCGGCGTGTTTCGCGAGACCGGCCGTGACCGTCTCGACCTTACGCGTTAGACCTGCATCGTCGACCCCGGTGCCGCGCCCGATCCAATCCGCTGGATCGCCGCCAAACAGCGCGCAAGCCAACGCGGCGGCGGATGTGGTGTTGGCAATCCCCATTTCTCCCAGGCACAGCAAATCGGCATCGTCCGCGACGCGATCGCGGCCCAGTTCGAACGCGGCAGCGCATTCCGCTTCGCTCATGGCGGGCTCGACTGTGAAGTCAGCAGTCGGGTTTTCGAGATCGAGCGCGTGAACGCCCAGATCGGCGCCCGCCGATTGGCAAAGCTGATTGATCGCCGCGCCACCGGCTTCGAAATTCGCCACCATTTGGACTGTAACTTCGGCCGGGAACGCGGAAACGCCGCGCGCGGCGATGCCGTGGTTGCCGGCGAAGACTAGCGCTTGGATGCGCTCCGCCTTTGGCGGGTGTGCGCCTTGCCAGCCAGCGGCCCAGGCTGCGAGTTCCTCCAACCGCGCCAAGGAACCCGCCGGTTTGGTGAGCTGGGCTTCGCGCGCGCGTGCCTTGTCCATGGCCGATTGATCCGGTCCGCCAAGCGCAGCGAGCGCACCGCGTATCGTGCTAAAGTCCAATTTGGATCTCCGTGTGACGCGGCGGCCGAAATGGCCGCTCGCCAGATCATCTATCGCAAACGGAGCGGGAACGGAATGCGAGACGGCGATATGGCGCGGCGGAACTGGCGCGATGAAGCGCGCATCGCCGCCATCTTCTTGACCCGACTGCCGATTCGGCCGACCAAAAATGAGCCGCCCACGTTGGGCGCCGCCACTTGGGCGTTTCCTTTAATCGGCCTCGGTGTCGGGCTGGTGGCCGGCGTGGTGTACGGCATTGCCAGTTGGTTTGGTCTTGATGGGTGGCTGGCCGCGGTTCTTGCAGTGGCTGCGCAAATTGTCGTGACCGGCGCGTTGCACGAGGACGGTCTGGCGGACACGGCGGACGGGTTCGGCGGCGGCAAGGACGCATCGGAGAAGCTCTCGATCATGCGCGATAGCCGCATCGGCGCGTTCGGTGTGATCGCCTTGGTCTTGTTGCTGGCGGCACGCGTGGGCGCGGTCGCCGCAATGACCGATCCCACCGCCGTGATCGCGGCGCTCATGGTGTCCGGTGCAGCGTCGCGCGCCGCCATGA
>JANQOH010000385.1 GCA_028289725.1 Alphaproteobacteria bacterium | reverse complement strand
CACGTCTACCGATTTTGCCGTCGATTCCACGACGGCGCGCGCGCGTTCAAGCGACCATAGTGAGAGCCGCAGGTTCAAATCGTAGGATACGCGCGTCTCATGCCGACGTGCGACATCGATCGCATGTTGGACGCTTGCAAGCGCGCCCTCACTAATTGCCTGGCTAATGCCGGATATGTGCAGATATTTCGCGTCCGCGATGTACGCTTCCGGGATGTCGCCGGGCGTTATTTGACTCGCGGCCGAACCACGCCGCAAATAGTGGAAGCGATGGCCGTCCGGCCCGTGCGATATGAAGTATGCTGCGGTATGCGCATTTGGATTTCGGTGAACGTGTCGGCAATCGATCTGTTCCCGCGTCCACAGATCGACGAACGAATCGCCGAATGGATCTTCTCCGAGCGCGGTTAGGTATCCGACGCGTGCACCTTGACGGGCCGCCGCGATCGCGCAGTTCGACGTATCACCGCCATGACCCGCAAGATAATGACCCGGCGGTCCATCCGGTAGCTCGCTAAATTCCGCCATCGGCTCGCCGAGGCAGATGATATCCGGTTGGTCGACATCCGCCATGCCGGTGGTTGGCTTACGGCGCTACTCTTTCGGGCGCAGCGAGACGATGAAGGCTATCACGTTGTCAGCGTCCTTGCTGGACAGCATGACGTCGCCATCGGGCCAGTGGGGCGTTTTCATCGCTCGGCGCATGGTCTTGAGCGTATAGTTCGCGTCGTCGAGCGCGATGGTCTCGAAGCCCGGCGCATCGGCTTCGGTCGCGGCAGCGGCTTCCTCCGGCACCGCATGGCACGCGGCGCAATGGTCGACCGCGAGGCTGCGGCCGGCTTTCGGATTCCCAGCCATGAATGCGTGTGCCGCGCCGCCGACGCAAAGGCCGAGAACGGCGACCAAGATCAGGATTCGCGCCATTTTTCTTCTATCTCCAACGATCAATGCACTATCAGCGCGCCGCATCTGGGGCGGCCAGAGTTTCCAATATCCCCCGGATATACCCGATCGCGCGCGCCGATGCAGCTCTGCCGTCGGGTTCATATATGAATGGCTCCACGGCGACGGAACCCTCATAGCCGACATCCAGCAAGGTTTTGAAGATCGGCGCGAATTCCACCGCGCCCTGGCCCGGACCCTTGTGATTGGTGTCGTTGACCTGAATGTGGCCGATGAGTCCGGTCGGAATCCAGCGGGCGATCAAGTCGGGCAAAGGCAGGCTCTCCGTTACGCCGGCGGAACATGTGTCGATCATGGTTCGGATCGCCGGGCTGCCGATCGCGTCAATTATCGCGGCGGCATCATTCAACCGGTTCAGGAAATTGGTTTCGCGCACGGCCAAGGGTTCGATGCAATAGGTCATGCCCGCGGCCTCGGCATCCGGCGCGATGGCGGCAAAGGTGTCTTGCGCCCGCTTCCGATACGGCTCCGGGTCCTCGCCGTCCGGGACCTGCCGGGCGTTGGGCGAACCGTGCACGAGGACGGAGCCGCCGAGGTCGGCGCACAAACCGATCAAGCGGCGCATGACATCGATGGTCCGCGTGCGTACCGCGTTGTCCGGTGAATTGATTGACAGACCTTCGGGCACCACTAACAGCCAATGCAGACTGACGATCTCGATACCCGCGTCCTTGGCGGCCTGCCGCACGGCCGCGCGTTCCTTTGTGCTCAACAAGTGGGGCTCGTCGCTCAAGGTAAACGGCGCAAGCTCGATGGCATCATAGCCAAGGGCCGCCGCGAATTCGCACTGCGACGGAAAATCCATGTCGCGCAGCACTTCGTTGCACAGCGCGATCTTCATGGCGCGTCCTCGTTTTGGCGGCGCCACTTGCCAAGTTTGCCGACCGCCTGTCTGACAATTGGAATGCTAAACAGGATGGTCAGGACAGTTACGCCGGCCAAAACGGCAGCGATGGGTTGGGTAAAGAACGGTGTCAAATCGCCGTCGGACAGCATCAGGCCGCGGCGCAAATTCTCGTCGAGAATCGGGCCGAGCACGATGCCAAGCACAAGCGGCGCCATCGGATATTTCATCTCGCGCAGAACAAAACCCAAAATCCCAAAACCGAGCATCACCCAAATATCGAAGATTCGGCTCGCGATGGCGAATGATCCAATGGTGCACAAAACGAAGATCACCGGCATCAATCGCTCGCGCGGCACACGCAACACCATCAGCATCGGCCGCGTGAGCGCCAAGCCGAAGATCAGGATGGCGATACTCGCGAGCAAAATCATCGCAACCACCTGGAACACGAAACTCGGAAATTCGATCATGATCAGCGGGCCGGGCCGCACGCCATGAATGAACATCGCGGCCAAGAGCACGGCGGCCGGGGCCGAGCCCGGCACGGCCAACGTCAGCGCCGGAATAATCGCGCCGGGAACGGCGGCGCTGTTGCCCGTCTCCGCACTGATCAGTCCTTCGAGCGAACCCTTACCGAATGCGTCGCGTTTTTTGCTGGCGCGACGCGCGGCCGCATACGAGACCCACGCGCCCATATCCTCGCCGACGCCAGGGATTAATCCCATGAACGTGCCGATCACGCCGGACCGCAAAATGGTCCAGCGGTGGCGCAGCACCTCGCCGATGCGCGGTATGACCGAGCCGCTGCCGCTTCGGACCACCTCATAGGCCCGGTTCTTCATGACGCTCAAGATCTCGGC
>JANQOH010000321.1 GCA_028289725.1 Alphaproteobacteria bacterium | reverse complement strand
GATCGCCGTGGCTCATCCAGACCTGTTCGCGGTCGCCCTGCTTCCAAACGCCGTCGAACAGGTCGCAATCCTCGACCACATCGACGAAGGCGCGGCCGAACTCGCGGTGATCCGCGCTCTCGATCTCGCCGCCGAGTTGCGCACACATGGTCATTTGGCCGTAGCAGATGCCCAGCACCGGCACGCCCCGGTCGAACACCG
Source organism: Alphaproteobacteria bacterium (assembly GCA_028289725.1). Classification (GTDB taxonomy): domain Bacteria; phylum Pseudomonadota; class Alphaproteobacteria; order UBA7887; family UBA7887; genus JAKZSU01. The sequence goes on along the minus strand of JANQOH010000321.1, from coordinate 20,327 downwards.
CTTGCGGCGCGCGCGGCGTGTTTTCCGACGTCACCGAGTCCGGTCCGCCCGATAGGACGATCGCTTTCGGATCCTGCGCCTCGAGTGCGGCTTCAGCGTTTTGCACCGGGACGATTTCGCAATAGACGCCGGACTCGCGCACGCGGCGCGCGATCAATTGTGTGACTTGCGATCCGAAATCGATGATGAGCACGCGGTCGGTCAAGGGCGACGTCCTGTCGGCTGGCGAGAAAGGCGCATAGATAGTGCGTCGCGGCGCGCAAGGCCATAGTGAAAAATTCGCTCTCGCACCGCGTGTACACAAACAATGCTACGCTGCCGTCTTCGCTCCGAATCCCGCATCCCGCGGCAAAACCGGAAGAAAGCCGGACCTTGGCAAGGCTACAACCAAGACAAAACGACCACCACGGACTAACGATACAAAGGGAAACTGAGATGAATTGGGAGGCGATCGTTGCAATTGCGGAAGCTCTTGGAGTCGTTGGCGTTATCGTGTCGATCGTCTATCTGAGCATACAAGTGCGCCATAGAAATCAGGTTGCGGAAGCCAACTCATTCCGAAATACACTGACCCTTAGCATCTCGAGCCATCACGAGATGATTGAAGGCGAAAATGGCGATGTGGTCATTGAGGGGCTGCTCAATTACGAGGACCTAAGCGGCCGTGAGAAGATGGTTTTTGATAGTGTGATAACTTCGTGGTTTGCGGTTGTCGCCTCAGCACATTTTTCGAAGGGTTTGGGCTTCTTTGATGAGAAGCATCTAGAAACGCTGAGCTACATTCTTCGCTCCAGGTTCTTTGCGTACACTGGCATTCATTCCTGGTGGCAAGAATCGAAAGGTGTGTTTTCGCCGGAAGCCCAGAGATGGTTCGAACAGGAAATGTCTAAAGCTGACATGGCCGCAGATTTCTATGGAATAAAGGGCGGCGGTTGACCGCCAGTCGCTTGTGGCGGGAAGGCGCACCCGGACTGGATCCAGCTAATTCGACGGTTCCATCGCCTATCAGGCCGGTCATTCGGATGTGAACGTGTGGCGGTCGGCGGCTGGTAGCGTCGTGCGGCGCAAGACCAGAGCCAACAAGCCGCGCATACCACCCGAGGCCAAAACAATGCTACGCTGTCGGCTTCACAAATAGTCCTGCCCTCGCGGGGAAACAGGGAGGAGACCGACCCATGAAAACGATGACGTTTCTTGGCGGCTTGGTCGTCGCCATTCCACTCGCAACAGCCATCGGCCTCGCCTCACCGGCGCATGCCTTTGACGAGGCGGATTTCCAAAAACTTGCGGACACCAACGAATGCGAAGGGTGTGATCTGTCGGGTGCGGATCTGACCGGACTGACCCTACGCCATACCAAACTTATCGGCGCCAATTTGGCTGGCGCGAACCTCAGCGGGATGGACCTTGCCGGATCCAAATTTACCGGCGCGAATTTGAGCGGCGCCAATTTGCGTGGCGCCGGGATCGGCAATGCCTATTTCGACAAGACGAACTTGACCAACGCCGACGTTCGCGATGTCAGCGCCTATATCACCAACCTGAACGAGGCCAATATGACGGGCGCGCAATGGAACGAAGATTCGTTCGGTGGCGCCTTGATGCGCGGCACGATCCTGCCCGACGGGACCGTCCGCGAATAGCACACTAAACAACCATCAATTCGGCTATGGCGGCGTGCGGTTGCGCGCCGTCTTTGCTAGAGGCGGACCGCGTTTACGAGAGTGTGGAGCACATGAAGATTATCGATCTAACCGCCTATCCCGTGTCGTTTCCGATTCCGGAGGACAAGGTCGTCACCTTGGGCATCGGTCGGGCCACCAAACGCGACGCCGTACTGATCAAGGTCGTGGCCGAGGACGGCCTGGTCGGCTGGGGCGAAGCACATGCCGGGCGGGCGCCGAGTGCGGTCGCGCAGCTCGCGAATACGACCCTCAAGTCCTTGATCCTGGCCATGGACGCGCTGGACGTGGTCGGCGTTTGGGACCGGATGTACGCGCGCCAACTGGCGAGCCATGGCATGGGCGCGGCGGCCGCGATGGCAATTAGCGGCATCGATCTCGCTCTGTGGGACATACGCGGCAAGGCAGTGGGCTGGCCGCTTTACAGACTGCTCGGTGGCCGGTCGAAAGCGGTCCCCGCCTATGCCGGCGGTGTGGCGCTCGGTTACCAGCCGCCGGATCAATTGGCGGCGGAAGCGGAAGGCATCGTCGCGGCGGGGTACGCGGCGCTCAAGCTTCGGCTCGGCGACAACCCGCGCGACGACAGCGCGCGCGTGCGGGCGGTGCGCAAAGCGCTCGGCGATGAGATCGATATTCTGACCGACGCGAACGCCGCCTATTCCTTGTCGGACGCGCGCCGGGTGATGCCGGTGCTCGATGAAATCGGCGCGGGCTGGCTCGAAGAGCCGTTTCCGCCGCACGATCACCGGCGCTATCACGAAGCGCGCAGCTTTGGGCGTACGCAACTCGCGGCCGGCGAAAACCACTACACGCGTTTCGAGATCCACCGGCTGGTCGAAGATGGCGACGTGACGATTATTCAACCCGATCTGTCCAAGACCGGCGGCGTCACCGAGGGGCAGCGCATCGCGGCGTTCTGCTCGGCGTGGAAACTCTCGTTCAATCCGCACACCACACTGACCGGGCTCAACACGGCGGCGAGCATTCATTTGCTCTGCTCGATCGACAATGCGGGTTATTTCGAAGCAGACCTGTCGCAGCACAATCCGCTGCGCGATGCGCTCTGCGATTGGCAAGCCGAAGTGGCCAACGATGGGACGGTCAGGCCGCCGGACGGTCCGGGCCTCGGTGTCAATATCGATGAAGCGAGATTATCGGAGTTCCCGGTGATCGACGGCCCGGGATACGTCTAGCGGCGGCTCAACCGCCATGCTCGGCAATCAAGGTGACGAACTCGGGTTTTTCTTGCTGTTCCGCCCATTGCTTGGGCGTCGAATTGTGCCCGTCATCGCGAAGATCCGGCTGCGCCCCGCGTTGTAGCAGCAGTTTCGCGACCTCGATGTGGCCGCCCGCCACGGCCTGGTGGAGTGGCGTGCACCCGACATCGAAACGCGGCACGAGCGCGTTAATTTCGGCACCGTGATCGAGCAACCATGCGACACCATCAAGTTGCCCATTCCGCGCCGCGTAGGACAAGGCTTGGCTCAGTCCCTGCGCCAAACTGAGAGACGGCCCCGGTTGACCGGGCAACCCGATCGCCGCCGTCGCAACGCGTCCGTCGGCCCCTAAGTACGCGTTCATCCGTTCGAGATCGCCGAGGCCCGCTGCGACGCGCAAGTCGATTGGGGCGCCGTGGGCGGCCAGGAGACGCGCCTCGTCGGTGCGCGCATAGTACAGGCACACCTCTGCCGGGCTCATGTACATGTGGCTTTCGGCATAGACCGCGGTCTCGGCGCCAGCATCGAGCAAAACACGCGTTAGCTCGATATCGCCGGTCGCGCCTTGTAGGGCCCTCAAGCCGGATTCGTCGCGCGCATTCACGTCCGCACCGGCAGCGATCAGCGCACGGGCGATGTCGGCGCCATTCGGCAACTTAGGCCACTGGCGCGCCACGATGTGCAGAAGGGTTTCGCCCCCCGGCCCCGTCAACCGCGCAAGATCCGGCCTCTCATCCAATTGCGCGCGTAGGGCATCGAGCCGTCCAGCCGATGCGAATTCAATGATCTCGTCTTCCAAGTCCGCCATTCGGGATCTCCAGGCGCAGGCACTCACTCGGCAACCACCGTACCCCTATAAATAGGGCGGAAATCTAACGGCGCCGTAGGACGGCGACGAAAAATCCGTCTGTGCCGTGACTACGTGGGGTCAGCTGCAACCATGGTCCCGCGACTGGCGGTTCGGTTCCGATCGTTTCGCGCCACACGGCATCGATGGGCATCATTTCGAAAGCCGGATGAGCGTCGAGAAAAGCCGAGATTTGATGCTCATTTTCTTCCGCCAACACCGAACAGGTGGCATAGATCAATCGGCCGCCGGGCGCGACCAGCGGCGCGGCGCGCGCGAGGATCGCCTGTTGTTGTGCGCGGTATGCCGCGAGTTGATCTGGCGTGAGGCGGTACGGCTGGTCGGGTGCGCGACGCCATGTTCCGGTGCCGGAACACGGCATGTCGAGCAGCAACCGGTCCGCCGACGCCTCTTGGGCGGCAAACCAGGCTTGGTCGTTTTCAGTGAGCACGTGGGTCTCGATGGCATCAAAACCGGCGCGCACACGGCGGGGCTCCATACGCGCGAGCCGGCCCGCGTCCGTATCGCACGCGATAAGTCGCGCGCCGGCGTCCAAGCGGGGAATAAGGGCCAACGTCTTGCCGCCCGCACCGGCACAAAAGTCAATCACACAGCGCGCCGCCGTGGCCCCGACAAGCAGCGCGGTCAACTGGGCGCCTTCGTCTTGAACTTCGACGAGGCCATGCCTGTAAATGTCGAGCCCGGTGATGTTCGGCCGACCCGAGACGCGGACACCGATCGGCGAAAAGAGCGTCGGCGCGGCTTCGATACCCAATGACCGGAGGGCGGCCAGCGCTTCCTCGCGCGTCGCCTTCAATTCGTTGACGCGCAGGTCCAGCGCCGCCTCGCCAACCAATCCAGCGACTTCTGATTCAACTTCGGTGCCGAAACGATCTTGTAACGCCGGCCACAGCCATTCCGGAACGCCCAGGCGGGACGCCAAGGGCATGGCGGCACGGTCCACCACATCTTCGGCGAGCATGGCCTCCAGGATCCGCGCCTCTTCGTCGGACAGTTTGGCCGGGGCGTATTTGCCCCCGTCACACAAGCCGGCAAGCACATCAAATCCGCCGACGTCCGTTAAGACGGCATGTGTTAGGACGCGCAGACGCGCCGATGGATCGGCGTTCCGGCAGCGTAGACGCCAATCAAGCGCAAACCGCGCGCGCAATGTGGCGTACAACCGATCGGTGATCGCGCGGCGATCTTTCGAACCAATATAGCGCCGCGCACGCAAATAGCGGCGTACGACGAGATCCGCAGGCCGAGCGTCATCCTCGACCGCTTCCAATAACTCAATGGTCGCTTGCAGGCGCGCAGCCGGTGTCATTTGCTTTTGTAACGAACGATTAGATCACAAACAAAAACGCTATGGCGCGGGACATCCGATGAACCGGTCGGTTCACGCCTTCGGGTTATAATTCGGCGCCTCGCGGGTGATCGTTACATCGTGCACATGGCCTTCGCGCTGGCCGGCGCCGGTCACGCGCATGAACCGCGTGTTGCGCTGGAAATCTTGGATCGTGCGATTGCCCGTATAGCCCATCGCCGCCCGTAAGCCGCCGACCAGTTGGTGGATCACGCCGCCAACGGGGCCCTTGAAAGGCACCTGCCCTTCAATACCTTCCGGTACGAGTTTCAGCGTATCCGCGACCTCCTGTTGGAAGTAGCGATCCGCGGAGCCCCGCGCCATCGCGCCGAGCGATCCCATGCCGCGATAGGCCTTATAGCTTCGGCCTTGGTACAGATAGACCTCGCCGGGGCTCTCCGTCGTGCCGGCCAGAAGCGATCCAATCATCACACTGTCCGCGCCCGCGGCGACCGCTTTGGCCAAGTCACCGGAATAACGGACGCCACCATCGGCGATCGCCGGCACGCCCGCGTCACGGCACACAGCCGAGGTTTCGGTAATCGCGGTATATTGCGGCACGCCGACGCCTGCCACCACGCGCGTGGTACAAATCGAGCCTGGGCCAATACCGACTTTGACGGCGTCCGCACCGGCATCGATGAGGGCGCGGGCGCCATCCGCCGTCGCCACATTGCCGCCGACAATTTGCGTGTAGTTCGACAGCGATTTGGCTTTGCCGACGGTATCCAAAACACCACTTGAATGACCATGCGCGGTATCGACGACCAATACATCGACTTCGGCATCGATCAAGGCGCGGGCGCGTTCAATGCCCGCGTCGCCAACACCGACGGCGGCCGCCACCCGAAGCCGGCCTTTGTCGTCCTTGCAAGCGTTCGGGAAAGCACGCGCTTTCTCAATGTCGGTCACCGTGATCAGGCCAACGCAATGGTGCGCCTCGTCCACCACCAGCAATTTCTCGATCCGGTGCTGGTGCAGCAGTTTCTTGGCTTGATCGAAGCCGATGCCCTCTTCCACCGTCACCAGATCTTCGTGGGTCATCAGCTCGCGCACGGGCGTGTCGGGATCGGTCGCGAACCGCACGTCGCGGTTTGTCACGATGCCGACCAAACGGCCATTGTCCCGCTCGACGACGGGAAAACCCGAGATTTTGTGGCGCTGCTGTAGCGCCTGGACCTCGGCCAAACTGGTCTCCGGCGAGACCGTCACCGGGTTGATGACCATGCCGGATTCAAACTTCTTGACCCGGCGCACCTCATCCGCCTGTTCGGCCATGTCCAGATTTTTATGGATCACCCCGATCCCGCCGGCCTGCGCCATGGCAATGGCCAGCTCCGACTCGGTCACCGTGTCCATCGCCGCGGAGATCAAGGGAATGCCAAGCGTGATGTCGCGCGTGAACCGGGTCTCGGTCTCCGCATCGGCGGGCAAGACCGCGCTTTCGCCCGGCTGGATCAACACATCGTCGAAGGTCAGTGCGTCGATAAGGTCCATAAGCTCTCCCGGGGTCTGGGTAACGCCAATCTAGCCGGACACCTCCGGCGATCACCTGTGAGCCGCATCACATGTGATCGCCGTCACTTCCGGCATAGTTCGGCGCGTGACCGCTGTCACTACGACTCAATCGGCACGAGAGCAACTTGTTTTAAGCCGAGCCCAAGCCGCGGGCCGGCCGCTCTACGCGGACGCAGGAATGCGAATGAGGAGATGGCCATGCTGATTTGGACCACCACCGGACCAAAACGTGCCGAAAAACCGGTTGCGAAACAACCGGCTGATGAGGCTTTTGCCGAATCGCAAACGGTTGCCGCAAGTACGACATCCGATGAAAAAGACGCAACCAATCCCGATGTCTTCCATGAGGCATCCGAAGACAATCACGCGTCGCGTGCCGATGCCGCCGAGGACGCCGATTGGTCGGCCGCGGAGACCGCCCGCGAAAAAATACCCGAGACCGCGGAGTAAACCTCCGCCCCTAGTCGCGCGGCCGTTCAACGCCAGCCAGGCCGCGAAATCCCATCGCCACCACATACATTTCCGCGGAATCGGCCCGACTGGCCGGCGGTTTGACGTGCTTGACCTTACGGAACGCCTGTTTGAGGTCGCGCACGAAGGCCGCTTCGCCACCACCACGCAGCACTTTGGACACCAGCGCGCCATCGGGCGCCAGGACCGTTCCGGCGAAATCCAGAACCGCTTCGCAGAGCGCCATGATACGCAGATGATCGACACGCGGGATCCCGGTCGCGGGGGCCGCCATATCGCTCAGTACAATGTCCGCCCGGCCGCCGAGGGCGTCGGCCAACTTCGTGTCGGCGTCCGGCTCCATGAAATCCAGTTGGACAAATGTCGCGCCCTGGACCGGCTCCATGTCCGATAAATCGACCGCCAAGACTTCGCCACCGCCATCTTGATCAGCGCGGACGCGCTCGACGGTCACCTGCGTCCACCCGCCAGGCGCGGCGCCCAAATCGATCACTTTGGCGCCGCGCTTGAGCACGCCGAACCGATCATCGATTTCAATCAGCTTATATGCCGCGCGGCTCCGATAGCCTTCGGCGCGGGCGCGGCTGACATAGGGATCATTGAGTTGGCGCTGAAGCCAACGTGTCGACGAAATCGGGCGACCGCGCGCCGTCTTGACACGTTCCGCCAGCTGCCGCCCGCCCGGGCCCCGTTTGCCCCGGCTCCCTTTCTTAGAACGCGCCATGGCGGGTTAAGACGGGTGCGCGGACGATGGCGTCGTGGCCATCAGATCGTAGAGAATACCTTCGCGCACGCCACGGTCAGCGACGGTCAGCGCGCCGACCGGCCAAGTCCGGCACATCGCTTCAAGCAGCGCGCAGCCGCCAACCACCAAGTCGGCACGGTTGCGCCCGATACAGGGATGGGCGGCGCGACCGTTGAGATCAAGCAAGGCCAGATCACGCGACACTTTGGCGACCCGGTCGAACGCGAGGGCGGTGCCGTCGACCCGCGCACGATCGTAGCGCTGCAAATCCATATCGACGCCGGCCAAGGTGGTGACGGTTCCCGAGGTCCCGATCATTTGAACCTTGCCGTTTCGGATCGTGCGGCTGACTTGATGGCGCTCCTCGAACGGTGCGACCATGTCGGCAATATGGCCGATCATCGTGTCGTATTCCTCAAGCGTGAATCGGTCGCGTCCGAAGCGTTCGGCCAAGGTGATGACGCCGCACGGAATCGAATGCGCCGCAAGAACCTGGGCGCGCGTCCCCGACAAATCAACCCAAGTCAGCTCGGTCGAGCCGCCACCAATATCGAATATCAAGGCGTGACTCGCGTCCGGGTCGATTAGCGGCGTGCAGCCAGAGACGGCAAGCTCCGCTTCCTCGTCGCACGTGATCACCTCGAGTTCGAGGCCCGTTTGGCGTTTGACACGGCGCAAAAAGCCACTCGCGTTATCGGCCCGACGGCACGCTTCCGTGGCAACGCAGCGCGCCGCCTTCACGCCATGGCGACGCATTTTGCTCGCGCACACGCGGAGCGCCTTTACGGTCCGTCGCATGGCGGGTTCCGAGAGCACCAAGGGATCCTCGGGATCACCCATCCCCTCGCCCAGCCGCACGATGCGTGAAAAGGCATCGATAACCTCAAAGCCGTCGGCGGCCGGCGTTGCGATCAAGAGGCGGCAATTGTTGGTACCGAGATCAAGGGCGGCAAAACACGCGCTTTCGGCGGTTGAGCACGGCGCGCATGACCCTTTGCTGTCGCTGCAGGCGTTGCCCGACAAGCCGCTCTCTCCTCCCTGTGCGGACGCCGCATCGCAAGACGCAAGACTCGCAGCGACGCCTCGGCGCGGCACCTCGGTCTTGAGCCCAGGCCACCGCGCACTGTTTTTTTCATGGCTAGTTTACCACAGACAGCGCCCGGCTCGCAGCTTGACTTGGCGACACCCGACTCTTACCGTGCGCCGGTCCCACCGCGTCTTGTGCGGGCCCTAGGCGGGCGGCCTAAATCGGCGCCGATGGGGGATAGTTTAACGGTAGAACTGTCGGCTCTGACCCGACCAGTCCTGGTTCGAATCCAGGTCCCCCAGCCAAATCCCCTACCTCACCGCGGCGCGAGACCAGCGGTGTTGTTTAGCGGTACCGGCTCAGATCCGGTACGCGAATTGACGCGCTAACTCACAGTGTCGAGGCAGCTCCTAAACGACCGGGCCATATCGCGGATAAGGTCGAAATAGAGATCAGGCCCCTGGTCTAGGGACGTGCCCAATGGGTCCAATACGCCGCTCGTCGCCTCGCTGCCTTCGAGAACCGTCGAGACGAGCTTTGGCTCGAATTGGGGTTCGGCGAAGACGCAAACGACGCCAGACGTTCGAATCCGCTCGCGAATTTCGGCGACGCGTTCCGCGCCCGGCAAGATCTCTGGCGATAGGGTGATTGCACCCGACGACTGAAGCCCAAACCGTACCTCAAAATATTGGTACGCATCATGAAACACGACGAACCCCCGTCCCTTGACGGCGCCAAGTTCCGCCGCGACGTCACTGGTGAGCAAGTCGAGTTTTGCCATCAAAGCTTCGGCGTTCGTGCGATACCTCGCGGCGTTCGCAGGGTCCGCTTCGGCAAGGGTTTGCTCAATGTGCGGGACAAGCGCTTTGGCGTTCTTGGGGTCAAGCCAGATGTGGGGATCGACGCTGAGATGAGCGTGCCCGGCATGCGCTTCCGTATGCGCGTTTTCATGATCTGAATGATCATTGTGGCCATCCTCGTGACCGTCGTCGCTGTGCGCACTTCCATGGACCATGTGGTCAGGGGACTAGAAAGCCTCACCGCCGCGGAAATTGAGTCGCGACACGCCTTTGGCATCCAAAAGCGCGACCGTCGTGGATCCCGCCCCGAGCGTTTTGAGCGGCTTCTCGAGGAAAGCCTCGAGCGTGTGGCCAACCCAAAATACCACATCGGCGGATTCGAGCATTCGCGCCTGTGAGGGTCGCAAGGCGTATGTGTGAGGGGATCCCGCCCCATCCATGATCAGCGCCGGTGTGGCGACACCCTCCATGACCGACGCCACAAGCGAATGGACGGGCTTGATGGAAGCAACCACCGCAATGTCAGCCTCTTCCGCCGCGGCTCCGGAAGCGAGAAACATGGTCCCCAAAAAGATGGCTTTCACCGGGCGCATGACGCGATCCTAGATAGAGGTCTGAATGAGTGAAAGAACGTGATGTTATAACATCCGGCTGCTTGCGTGACGATATAACGTTTGAGATAATTCAACGCAACTTCGTTGTCACCTATTCTAGCGGCCTCTTTCTTATTTCATGGCTCAGAAATCTGGACCACTCGCTCAACTGGAGAATGCAGGCGCGATGCGTGGGGGCCGTTGGTTGGTGCGCGGCGTTTCCCTGACCGTTGGCGAAGCGGAAATAGTGAGTCTAATCGGGCCGAATGGCTCAGGAAAATCGACGACAGCGAAAATGATGCTCGGTCTGCTGCGGCCGGACGAGGGAAAGGCAGCCATTCAGTCGGGCCTGAAACTATCCTACGTGCCGCAAAGCATCAGCATTGACTGGACGCTGCCACTATCGGTTCAGCGTTTTATGCGCCTGACGGGATCGGTTTCAAAATCCGCCGCCAACGCCGCGATGGATCTGACCGGGGTCGACCATTTGATGCAATCCGAAGTGCGAAACTTGTCGGGCGGAGAATTTCAGCGGGTTCTTCTCGCCCGCGCGATCGCCCGCAGGCCGAATCTCCTTGTCCTCGACGAACCGGTGCAGGGCGTCGACTTTGGCGGCGAGATTGCGCTTTATGAATTGATCATGCGTATCCGCGACGAGTTGCGATGCGGCGTGCTTCTTATCTCCCACGATCTTCACGTGGTGATGTCGGCGACCGATCGCGTTGTTTGCCTGAACGGCCACGTATGCTGTTCGGGCACACCAACGGCCGTGGCCGAGAGCCCCGAGTACAAAGCCCTCTTCGGCGCGCACGCGGCGTCGGCGCTTGCGGTCTATCAACACCATGACGACCACACGCAACCGGACGACGGACGCATACACGAGGACGACGGTACCGTTTCCGACGTTCGCGGCACAGGAGATGGACATCATTCGCCCAGCAATGCGGGCCGCGCTGTGGTGACGGACTAAAGCATGTTGGATGACTTTTTCGTTCGCGCGCTGCTCGCTGGGCTTGGGACCGCCCTCGTCGCCGGTCCGCTCGGCTGTTTCATTGTGTGGCGAAGGCTCGCCTATTTTGGCGACACCCTCTCGCATGCGGCGCTTATGGGTGTCGCCCTGGGCCTCCTGTTCGAGGCTAATATATCGCTCGCGGTGTTTGCCGTGTCGGCAGCGGTTGCGGGGGCCTTGTTGTTGTTGCAGCGGCGCGCGTCATTGTCGGGTGACACGCTGCTTGGGTTGCTTGCACATTCCACCTTGGCGGTGGGCCTGGTGGTCCTCGCATTCATGACGTGGGTCCGTATTGATCTGATGGGTTTTCTTTTCGGCGACATTCTTGCGGTTTCGCGGGCGGATATTGTCACAATTTGGGTCGGCGGCGCTGTCGTACTCGGCGTCCTCGCCATGATTTGGAATACTCTTTTTGCGGGCACCGTGAACCGCGATTTGGCCAGCGCGGAAGGCCTGGCGGTCGACCGAGCGAATATCGTGTTTATGCTGTTGCTCGCGGCTGTGGTTGCCATCGCCATGAAGATCGTTGGGATCCTCCTGGTCACCGCGATGCTATTAATACCCGCCGCCACGGCACGGCGGTTTTCAACCGGGCCGGAACAGATGGCCATTCTGGCTGCCTTATTTGGTGTTCTCTCCGTCGTCGCAGGTCTATTTGGCTCACTGCAGTGGGATACGCCGTCGGGTCCGAGTATCGTCGTGGCGGCCCTTACATTCTTTGTCTTTAGTGTTATGCCGTTTGTGGACATGTTGCGGCCAGGAAGGTCGACAGTCCGTGCGTTGGATGGAGAACCGCGATGAACAAGGCCAGTCACGACCATTCCGATGCCAGCTTGACAAAAAACCAGACGCTGGTGATGCAAGCGCTCGAGGGGGCCGATCAGCCGCTCAGCGCTTATACGATTTTGGATCAACTACGCGGACGCGGCTTTCGCGCACCGCAACAGGTTTATCGTGCATTGGACAAACTTGTTGAGATTGGCATGGTGCACAGGCTTGAATCCCTGAATGCGTTCCTCGCTTGCCGCAATCCGTCTTGTGACCCGCATACGACAGTTGCTTTCACGATTTGTTACGGGTGCAACCATGTGTCGGAGTTTTCCGACCGTACACTGACGTCGCGATTGGATTCATTTGCCAGCAGTATCGATTTCACGCCGACAAAATCTACAATTGAGTTGGGCGGCTACTGCGCTGAGTGCCGCGATGCCCAATAGTCCATAGTTGTCATTTGGCAGCGTTGTGAGGCTGACGTTGCCGACTGGTTGGTTCGCGCAAACGACGATGAAACGAATTTGAGTGAATGATCAAATGATCTGCGTGCCGAGAATTCGAACTCTATCGAGCAACATGTTGGCTTTCACGCGCGCGTTGTGCTGCACGTTGTTGCTGGCCATTGCCATGGCCATGCTACCCAAACTAGCCGCCGCCCATCCGCACGCCTGGATCGATCTCCGCAGTACCGTGCTTTTGGACGAGAATGGCCACATCGTCGCGATAGAGCAGGAATGGCTTTTCGACGAATTTTATACCGTATTCGTGGCCGAACACATGGAAAGCACGGGCGATGAGGAAGCGGCCGCGCTGAGCGAACTGGCCGAGGCCAATCTCGAGAACTTGCGCCCCCACAATTATTTCACGGAAGTGAAGCTTGACGGGTCACTCGTCGCAACGGAAACCGTCACCGAGTATGACACCGAACTTCGTAACGGGCGGCTGTGGCTGCGTTTCGTTCTGCCGATCGCCAATCCCGTCGATGCCTCGACCAAGGCGTTCTCGTTCGCCGTATTCGACCCGACCTATTACGTCGAGATCCTTCACCTCGAAGGTGAAGTCGTTGCATTTGGGGGTCAGACTGAAAATGGCTGTTTCGGCTTGATCGTGCCGCCGACGCCGTCCCCGGAAATGGTGATGTTGGCGCAAGCGCTCGACCGTGATGCCAAACCAGACAATACGCTGGGCAGCATGTTCGCTGAACGAGTTGAGGTCACGTGCCAAGATTGAAGCGTCGGGCGCTATTCATAGCCCTAACGATCCTCGCCGCGGCGATTGCCATTTTCGTATTGGTGCAAACTAGTGCGTTCGCCGATCTTTGGTCGCGCATGCTGATCGAGGTGCAGGCTGTCCAACGGGATTTGCACCGCCAACTCGCCGTGGCCATGCGCGCGGTCCAGGCGGAAGGCGCCACAGCAGCCTGGACGCTCGTCATCCTAAGCTTCGTTTATGGCGTCTTTCATGCCGCCGGGCCAGGCCACGGCAAAGTTGTCATCTCGACTTATCTTCTGACGCAGGAAAGCCAATTGCGCCGTGGGCTCATCCTGTCGCTTGTCGCCTCCCTGGCCCAGGGTGTGACAGCGATCGTCCTGGTTTTTGGGACCGTCGGTCTTTTCCACTTGACCATGCGCCAAGCGCGCGATGCCGCGACCGGCCTGGAAACCGTGAGCTATGCTCTTGTGGTGCTGGTCGGGTTGATTTTGGTGGCAAGCCGCGGCCAACGTCTTTGGGCTCGGCACCGGCACGAACCGGTGCATCACGATCATCAGGATGGGCACGCCGATGACGCGGCGACACACACGGATCATGGTACCTCATGTTCCCACAATCATGCCCATGGGCCGTCGCTGAGTGACCTGGAAAAGCCACTGTCCTGGCACGGGATGGCGGGAATGATCGCATCAATTGGACTCCGGCCGTGTAGCGGCGCGATATTGGTGCTGCTTGTTGCGTCTTCCCTGAACCTTTATTTCGCTGGCATCGCCGCCGTAGCCGCTATGTCGATTGGAACGGCGATAACCGTTGCTCTCCTCGCCACCCTGTCTGTCTATGCCCGCAAAGCGTCCTTGCACCTGGCCGAGCTGTACCCGCAACGCACGAACCGGTTGGTGACATTCGTCGATGTCGCCGGTCTGTTGGGTGGCGGCATCATTCTTCTGGCCGGCGTCCTGTTGTTTCAAGCGTCCTGGACTGCCCCTGTACACCCGCTTCAGTAAGGACCGTGCTGGCCGGAAGGTTTGTAGGCTTGGCTCGGCGCGGGGAAGAGCAATTCCACCGCCCGCTCCCCTCACCGCCCTGTCAGGCGCGGCAAGGCCGCCAAAATAGATAACGGCCCCATGGCGGTGACCATGGGGCCAGACAACCCTCGGGGGGGTGGGTCTTCCAAAGAGGATACTTCTGAAAAGTACCGCCGCCCTTATACGAGATGTTATATCATCACGCAAGAGTCGAAAGGGGAATTGGCCGAAAGATCTTCGCCCCAGCCATTGTCTGGATGCCTCCCCCGTCAAGCATCGATGACGCCCGTCTGCCGGCATTTCGGTCAATTCTCGGTCCGAAGCTGTAGCCGTGAATAGAGAACGATCGAGCGAAAGGCGGGGTCCCGGAAATGATAAATTCGGTGACTCACCGTCGGCAAAGCAAAAGGCGCCGGCAATTCGACCGGCGCCCTGACCTCGGACTTCGATTAAGTTGAGCGTTAGTCGGCGGTGATCGCTTCCGTCAGGTCGGTGCCGACGATTTGGACGGCGTCCTGCTCAATGACCGCGACGGCGACCGCGTTATAGCTGCCGAAGCCGCGGCCGTTATTGTACGAGCCGATGCTAACGGCCTGTACGGATCCCTCGCCATCGGGATTCGCGTTTTGGATCACAGTGAGCGCACCCTGCGCGACCCCAACGGTTTGCGACAAGGCGTAATCATCGATTGCCGCGTCGCCAAACGGGCTCGCTTCGTCCGAATCGTCCGCGATAACCGCGGTGGAGGTTCCCAACATGAGCGCGAAGGACGTGATGGCGGCCGGTAAAATGCGCCCAAATTGCCAGGAACAGCCGAGATTTTGAGATTCACTGCGTACCGTCATTTTTCCTACCCCTCGGGTCACAGCAACGCGGCTTTTCGCCGATTATCCACGCGTTAAATCAGATTCTTCGTCATTCACGAGCCATCATAACGCAGATCGCCACCAGTTGCTAACCCCAATCAAATGGGGGGTATCCCGATATCGGCATACTTTCGCGGTCGTCCCGATTATTATCCCCCTGGGAACTGAATTGGCGGTGTGCGGTGGCGGACAAGATTGGTCTGTACGCGGCGGTGAACGAGATCATTCACCACTACGAGGTGGATGTCGCGGGTCTCGCCCTGGACGAACGCGGGTGGGTGACAGTGCCGGCGCGCGTGCAATATGCCTGGCCTAACCAGGCCGGCACGGTACTTTATGTCGCGGCGAGCGACGGTGGACCCGGACGGTCCGGAACGACACATTTGTTGAGCGCGTATGCGATCGATCCGGCGACGGGCGCACTGTCCGTCCACGGGCCAAGCGTCCCGATCCCGGAGCGTCCCATACACGTCTCGCTCACCATCGACGGCCGGTACGCCCTGGTGACGTTCAACCGGTCCGCCATGATCGAGGTCTACCGCATCAATCAAGACGGAACGGTCGGTGACAAAGTCGATCAGCCGGTGATTGATGCCGGCGCCTACGCGCACCAAGCGCGCCAGGCCACCGACGGCACGGTGATCGCGGTCGGCCTCGGCAACCCGGCGATGACGGACGCGGCGGGTGACCCCGGAACGCTTTCCGTCTTCGCCTATGACGACGGAAAATTTGAGCCCACGCAGCGTTTGGTCATGCCCGACAATCTCGGCCTGCGCCATATGGAATTCAGTGCCGACCAATCGCTGATTTATGTGGTCGTCGAACGCGGCAATAAGCTGTTCACCTACACGCTAACCAATGGGCAGCTATCGAGCGAGCCGGTTTTTCGAAACGAAACACTCGCCGAACCCGAGGACGTCCGTGCCGGCCAGCACGCCGGGACGGTCCACCTCCACCCCAACGGGCGCATCCTCTACGTCGCCAACCGGGCATCCGCCCTCACCCAGGCAAACGGCGTGCCGGTGTTCGCCGGCGGCGAAAACAACATTGCGGTGTTCCGCCTAGACAATAGCGGCGAACCGGATCTGATCCAGACCATTGATACCGCCGGCTTCGAAGCGCGGACCTTCTCGATCGACCCCAGCGGTCGGATGATGGTGATCGGGAATCAAATTCCGATGGACGTCCGTGTCGACGGCGTTGTGACCGAAGTCCCGGCGGGGCTGGTCGTTTTCCGCGTGAAAGAAGACGGCACGCTGGCCCTCGCCCGCGCTTACCACACCGACGCGACGCCCGAGCGTCCAATGTTCTGGACCGGCATGGTGGTGCGGTCGAGCTAAGGCTTATGGGTCCGTTCGCTGTCGCGGAAGCCGGAACAGGAACACCAAAGGTATCGACGCGATGGCGACCCACATCATCAGCCAAAAATCATTGATATACGCAATCGCTGCGGCCTGACGGGTCACTTCGTCGTTCAGGGCGGCGCGTCCGGCAGGCTCGGCCAGTGACCACAGGTCCGGCGCGCCAACGCCGCGCCCGGCGGAGTCATACGGGTTGATGCGGCCGACGAGTTCAGCGTGATTGACTTGGGTGTACCGCGTGACCAATCCGATCAAAACACTGACCGCGATGCTGGCGCCGAGATTCCGCATCAGATTGTACATCCCGGCGGCCTCGGTTCGGTGCCGCGCCGGCAGCGTCCAAAACGAGGCGACATTGAGCGGGGTATAGAAAAAGCCGAGCCCGACGCCTTGGACGAAGCCGGTCCAGATCAAGGTCCAGGTACTGACCTCGAGCGTGAATCGAGTCATTAGCCACATGGTCCAGGCGAGGATGACAAGGGCCAGAACCAGCAGGATGCGCATATCGACGCGCGTGCCGAGCAGGCTCACGATATACATGGCGATCATGGCGCCGATGCCGCGCGGCGCCAAAACCACGCCCACGGTCACCACGGGATAGTCCATCAGATTCTGCAGAAATGGCGGCAGCAATGTCAGTCCGGTCAAGAGTGAGCCACCGAAAATGAAAATCAACGTCAGGCCCACGACGAAATTCCGGTCAGCGAAAATGTGCGGATCGACAAAAGGCTTTCGGGAGGCCGTCGCGCTGTGCACGACGAACATGTAGAGCGCGACGGCGGCCAGCGTCCCCTCGATGATGATCTCGGTCGACTCGAACCAATCCTTGAGCTCGCCGCGATCGAGCATGAGTTGAAACGCGCCGACCGCCAAGCCAAGCAGAACGAAGCCGAACCAATCGAATTGGCGCTCTCGGTCTTTTTCGGTTTCGTGGACGAAGGTCAGGATGCCAAAGAGGGCCAGAATCCCGACCGGCAGGTTGATATAGAAGACCCAGCGCCAGTCGTAATACTCCGTCAGATAGCCGCCGATGGTCGGGCCGAGGATCGGTCCGAGCATGACGCCGACACCCCAAATCGCCATGGCGGTCGCGTGCTTTTCACGGGGGTATACATCGAGCAAAACGGCTTGCGATAAAGGCACGAGGAACGCGCCGAAGCCGCCTTGAAGGATGCGGTAGGTCACCATTTCCTCGAGCGAGGTTGCGATGCCGCACAACATCGACGCCGCCGTGAAGCCGCTGACCGCCACGACCAAGAGGCGCTTGCGTCCGAAACGTCCGGCCAGGAAACCCGTCGGCGGCATCATGATCGCCGAAGTCACGATGTAAGACGTCAACACCCACGCGATCTGTTCCTGGGTGGTCAGCAACGACCCCTGCATATTGGGTAAAGCGACATTGGCGATGGTCATGTCGAGCGCTTGCATGACCGTCGCGCCCATCACCGACACCGTGATCCAGCCGAGGTGAACCGGACGCTTACCCTCGATCGGGCCTGTGCTGGTGATGTCGGCCATTTACCGGAGCCGAACCGCTGGGGCTATTCGCTGTCGAACAGCCAGGCGAGCGCCGGGGCGGCGAAAGCCGGCAGGGGCCGCTCATAACCGGTGTCGATCGACACATTGGCGCTCATGCCCACGCGAAGCGGCGGGTCGTCGGCGGCGCGCTCGATCCTCAAGCGAACAGGCACACGTTGGATCACTTTGACCCAATTGCCGGTGGCGTTTTGAGACGGCAGCACAGAAAACTCGGCGCCGGTGGCGGGGCTGAAGCTCACCACTTCCGCCTGCCATTCATGATCAGGATAAGCGTCGACATGGACCGTCGCCGGTTGGCCAAGCCTGACATGCGTCAGGTCGCTTTCCTTCAGATTGGCTTCGAACCACAGATCGGCGGACTCGACCACACTGATCACAGGCTCGCCGGGCTCGACGAAGGTTCCCGGCCGTAGCGCCACCCGTCCGATGATGCCATCGGCCGGCGCCCGCACCACCGTGTTGCGCAAGGCGCGTGCGGCTTCGTCCCTCTTGGACAGGGCGTTGAGGAAGCGCGCGAATTCTTCGCTCGGCGTTTCGGGATCGCCGCCAAGCTTGGCCAATATTTCGCCGAGTTCACGCTCCCGCACAGCGACTTGCTGTCGTGCAATTTCCAGATCGTGGCGCGCTTGGTCGACCTTGACGGTCGACACAACGTTGCGGTCAGCGAGCTCGACCTGTCGGTTGTACTCGCGGCGATAAAATGTCACGTCGGTCTCGGCGAGGCTGACCTCTTCCTGCTTCTGGCGATAATTGGCGCGCAAGACCGCGATCTCGGTGCGCACCATATTGAGTTGCGCATCGGCTTGAGACAAACCGATCTGGAAGGGCTCGTCGTCGATGCGAAACAGAGGGTCGCCGCGCGCGACGGTTTCGTTGGTGCTGACCATGACCTCGGTCACCCGCCCCGTCACTTCGGGACTGATCGCCACCATATCGGCCCGAACATAAGCATTGTCGGTGTCGATGAACCGGCCGCCGATGACCCAGTAATAGGCACCGACCACCGCCACAATCGCCGGCACCGCGACCAATAGAACACCGCGCGTGACCAATCGACCCCAACGGCGACGCGGTTTCTGCGGTGTGTCTAGCGCCGGTTTGAGCGGTGTGACCGGGGCTGCCGGCCGCTCTTCCTGCGGCGGTGCTGGTGCCGGCTCAGCCATCGCTGATCGGCCCCACCAAAATCCGGTTCATCGCTCAGTTCCTTGCCATCGTGCCGGCGAATATGCTGCCGGTCATCGCGAAAAATAAGCCGAATCCTAGCGATTCCCCGCCCCATCGGAAAGGCTTGCCGCCAGGCGTACACTGTTTCCGCACCCGCCACTAGCGTTGAAAAGGCAACCCTGCGATACGGTTACGACAGCGGGCCCGTGCTTGCCGCACGGAAAACGCCCTGCTTAGACTCCCGTAGACCGAAACAGGCGGCACCGGGTCGAAGGGCGTGGACCATGGCTTTCCAAAGGCTTCTCATCGCCAATCGCGGCGAAATCGCCGTGCGCATCGCGCGCGGGGCGGCCGAGCACGGCCTGGCGAGTGTCGCGGTTTATTCCGATGACGATACGAACTCGCTGCACACCCGCGTTGCCGACACCGCCGTACCAATCGGCGGCAATGGCGTCGCGGCCTATTTGGATGCCGACCGGATGGTGGCCTGCGCCCAAGAGGCGGGTTGCGATGCCATTCACCCAGGCTATGGCTTTCTGAGCGAAAACGCCGACTTCGCCCGCAAATGCGCGGACGCGGGGATCACCTTCGTCGGCCCAAGCCCAGAGGTGCTGGAGCGATTTGGCGACAAGGCGGCCGCGCGCGCCTTGGCCTCGAAATGCAACGTGCCAGTGCTGCCAGGGACCCATGGCCCCGCCACACTGCAAGAAGCAGATGATTTTTTCGTCTCACTCGGCGACGGCGCGTCCGTGATGATCAAGGCGATCGCCGGCGGCGGCGGACGCGGCATGCGTCCGGTTTCCCGCGTTGATGACTTGGAAGCCGCGTACGACCTTTGCCGTGCCGAGGCCAAACAGGCATTTGGCCATGACGCCGTTTATGTCGAGAAACGCATTTTGCGCGCTCGTCATATTGAAGTGCAGGTTGCCGGTGACCGCTCTGGCGCCGTGGCACATTTCGGCGAACGCGAATGCAGTTTGCAGCGCCGACACCAAAAACTGATCGAGATTGCTCCGAGCCCGGGATTGCCCGCCGATCTCCGCGATCGTTTGACCGGCGCGGCACTGCGCCTCGCGCGCGAAGCGTCTTATGACAATATCGGCACGTT